>CAMTOM010000127.1 GCA_947074125.1 uncultured Desulfovibrionaceae bacterium | reverse complement strand
TCTTTCGAAGTGACGCTGATCATAGCGATGTTGCTGTCGTATATCGCGCTCCCATTGTCAGGGATCTGGATATCTGTCACAGAGATAGAGCTGTTGATACGCATATTGGAGACATCAATGATGACTTCGCTGGGAATTTCCATTGGCTTTCCCTTCAAATGGAGGGTTTCGCGGTATGTTTCCAGGCGACCACCAAGTTTAACACCAGAAGAAACGCCAACAAATTTCACAGGGACTTTTACCTTGATCTGCTTGTCCAGATCAACACCATAGAAGTCAATGTGAGTGAACGCTTTTTTGTAGGGATGGCGCTGTACCTGCCAGAAGAAAACAGGATGGGTGCTGACGCTACCGTTATCGCTGATTTCCAGATTGAAAACGGTAGTTGTGCCGACCTGCTGATAGGCTTTTTCCAAAGGCAGGGCAGGAATCTGAACAGGAATGTTTTCTCCCTGTGCGGTATAAAAAACACCGGGAACAAACTTTTCAGAGCGCAGACGGCGATTGTTCCCTTTGCCGAACTTCTGACGCGTTTCAACAGACAGACTGGTGCTAATGCTCATGATCCTCTCCTTCCTGGATACCGCTATTGTGCGGGAAATTTTCAAAATCAATGTTGTTAGGTAAAAAGTACGCTCACAGATGAGCCTGTATGTATATTATGAATCGTTTTTCCCAGAAGGGCAGCCACTGAAACAACATGGAGTTTTTTGCAGCGGGCTTGCTTGTCATTCTGTGGAATAGTGTCCGTAATAAGCACTTCATTCAGAGCTTCTGTCGCATTGATGCGATCAATAGCTGGACCAGAAAGAACACCATGTGTGGCGCAAGCGATAATTCTTGTCGCACCATATTTCAAAAGCACTTCAGCACCTGCGCAAAGCGTACCTGCGGTATCGATCATATCGTCCACGATGATGGCTGTTTTGCCTTCAACGTCACCGATAACATGCATGGCCTGCGCCTGGTTGGGTTTGTCGCGCCGTTTGTCCACAATAGCGAGTGAACAATTGAGACGCTTGGCACAGGCACGAGCGCGCTCCACACCGCCAGCATCAGGAGAAACCACAACCAGATTTTCGGCAGGATACTGGTGCAGTTGCTCCAGCATCACCAGTGAGGCGTAGAGGTTGTCTACCGGACAGTCAAAGTATCCTTGAATCTGTCCTGCGTGAAGGTCTACAGTGACCACACGCTGTGCGCCTGCCGCACTGATAAAATCTGCTACCATTTTTGCGCTGATAGGGGCGCGCGGGCTCACCTTTCTGTCCTGGCGGGCATAGCCATAATAAGGGATTACCGCTGTGATGCGTGCGGCGCTGGCCCGTTTGAGGGCGTCCAGCATAAGGCATAGCTGCATCACATTTTTATTTACTTGTGGTGGGCAGGTGGGCTGCACCACAAAAACATCATCACCGCGCACATTATCGCCAATTTCAATACGCAATTCACCATCGCTGAATGTCGTCGTCATTGTTGGCGTGAGCTGACAGCCTAAATGGTTGCAGATTGCTGTTGCCAGCTCTGGATTGGCTGAGCCGGTCACGATCTTCAGGTCGCTGAACATGGTTTGCCTTGCCTTCTGTTCAAAACCAGTCAAAAGTGAAGTTCGTCGCGCTTTGTTCCCCAAGGAGCAAAAGAGAGGCGAAAATGGCTGGGGTGGAAGGACTTGAACCTTCGAATGACGGAATCAAAACCCGTTGCCGTACCGCTTGGCTACACCCCAAAAAAATCACAACTGCCTGAGAGACAGGTGTGGTATATCCGATACAAAGTGTTCCACTGTCACCGCAGCCTGTCTGGCATCACGAAACAGAGCGACCAGGCTTGAACCACTACCGCTCATGACTGCTGCCTGAGCTCCCAGGCGCAACAGTTCTTCTTTGTATGTTCTCAGCTTCGGGAAGGCTGCGAATACTGACTCTTCAAAATCATTATAACAGCATACCCGATGAAGGTTTGTTCTCTTATCGACACTTGCGCTGCTTGTCAAGTGGGCAGACGCTTCCTTTTCTTCGGAATTATGTTCTGCTTCCCTTTCTGTATCAGAAAATTCCCATGGCGAAAGAGGAGGAGATGAAGAAGGAGAAGCCGCGTCCCATGCCGCATAAGCCCATGATGTCGCAACATGAATATCAGGACACAGAAGCAGCAGTGTCCAGCCTTGTAATAGATTTGTTGCCAGCGGTAAAATATCCTCCCCGATACCGCGAACACGGCAGGGACAGTCATGCAGGAAAAAAGGCACATCAGCGCCAGTGTTCAGTGCCAGATGCGCCAGTTCTTTTTCTGAGAGGGGCACTGGTGCCCGTGTGTTCAGATAACGCAAAACAGCGGCGGCATTGGCACTGCCTCCCCCAAGACCCGCGCCGGAAGGAACCTGTTTTTCAAGGTGTATATGCAGTGCTGGAGAAAATCCTGTTTTTTGGGAAAAGAGTCGGTATGCTGTCGTCACCGTATTTTTTGCAGGATGTATTGTCTGATCACTACAGGAAAAATGCAGGGGGAGGGCATCTTTCTTCTTTTCTTCATGAGAAGATGATGCAGGAGACAGGGTAAATGTCAGGGTATCAGAAGGGTCTTTAAGAGGCCAGAACAGAGAATCCAGTTCATGATAGCCATCTGGACGCTTCCCTGTGATACGCAGATAGAGGTTGACCTTGCAACCAGAAGAAACTGTTTCGCGCAGAGCGGTCACAATACTTCAACCGTAAGATTGTGATTGGTAAATACGCATAAATCCGCTGCAATGCCCATAGCTTCCCGTACAATACCTTCAGAATCAAGATCGCTATGACGTGCCAGTGCTCTGGCAGCAGCAAGGGCGTAGGCGCCACCACTTCCAATAGCTGCAAGACCGTCATCAGGTTCAATAACATCACCTGTGCCAGAAAGCAGAAGGATATGCGAGCTGTCAGCGAGCAGTAGCATGGCTTCCAGTTTTTGGAGATATTTATCCTTGCGCCAGTCTTTGGCCATTTCTACGGCAGCGCGCAGGAGATTTCCGTGCATTTCTTCAAGCTTTGCTTCAAATCGCTCAAAGAGGGTGAAAGCATCAGCCGTAGCTCCGGCAAAGCCTGCAAGAATTTTCCCATGATACAGGCGACGAACTTTGCGAGCCGTATGTTTCATAACAATACTCTGTCCGAGAGTAACCTGACCATCGCCAGCCATGGCGACGGTATTTCCTGATTTGACGGCAAGAATAGTGGTTGCATGCGCATCCAGCATAAGATTCACCATTTCCAGAGTTTTTTTCGTTCGTTATAGCGCTCTTCAAAGCGAGAAAGCTCTTTTTGTTCCTGTGCGCTTTTGGGCATTCCTTTAGCCTGGGCAAAATATTTTTCTGTTTTGCGTTTTTCTTTGCCATAGAGAGCGGCATAGGCAAGATGCAGATAGGCCAGAAATGTTTTACCGCTTTTCCCTAGCGAACGTGCATAGGCCTCATGTACTTCCTTGTCTTCAGGTACATAACGCAGTACATCAATATAGTAAGGGATGGCCTGTGTGGCACGGTCAGTATCATTGAGAAGGCGAGCCAGATAGAACTGTGCCATATAGTCGCGGGAATCCAGACGGATGGCCTTATTGAGCAATTCTTCGGCAAGGCGCAGATCGCCTTTTTGATAATGGAATGTACCTGCTTCTCGCAGTATGAGCGGATCTTCCGGAGCGCAGGTTACTGCCTGGTCAAATTCTTTTCGTGCCTCTGTGACGCTGTTTTGACGTGCGTGAACCACTCCTTTGCCCATAGTGGCAAGGCAGGAGGGGATGTTTTTGCCATCAAACATGTGCAGTGCGGTTTGAGGCTCACCATAACGTGCCCAGAGAAGTGTCTTTACCCGCAAAAAAGCACGAGGGTCTTCTTTACGATTACGTACTTCCTGAGTGGCGCTTTGGACGCGGGCACTGATCTGGGTAATACGGTCGCCAATATCAGGATGTGTCGAAAGATATGTGGGTACCTGAGAGCCGGCCATCCAGCTTTTTTGGCGTATTTTTTTAAAGCTTTCTGCCATTCCCTGAGGGGCATATCCTGCTTTGACAAGATACTGGTAGCCCATATTGTCAGCATCGTTTTCGTCAATACGACTGTATTTAAGAGCTGCTGACTGTCCTGCCGTTAATGCCAGTGCGCCGCCCCCTGCACCTGCCAGAGCAACACCAGCTGCGGCAAGTAGCAGAGTACCCAGTGTCAGAACTTGTGAACGCTCGATTCCCGCCGCAACGTGACGCTGTGTGACATGCGCGATTTCATGGGCGAGTACTCCCGCCAGTTCTTCTTCTGTGTCAAAATTCATTACGAGACCACTGAAAACAAAAACACGCCCGCCAGGAACAGCAAAAGCATTCATGGAATTATGCAGGATGGCGGCTGTTCTGAATGTGAAAGGCTGTGGTGGCACAACTTTGACGATTCTTTCGACAATACCAGTAAGGTAGCGTGTGACTTCGGGATCTTCAATCATTGAGAGGTGTGCCCGAAGCATGCTCTCAAACTTTTCTCCCATTTCATTTTCGTCTTTGATGCTGACGCCACCCAAATGAATACCTGCTGCGGCATGCGAGACTGTAGCAAGGGGTGACAGAAGCAGACTTCCCATACAAAGAGACGCCACGATTCCATGACAGATGTTTCGGAATCTGGATGAAGAGGATGCGACATGAGAAAGGACGGGAGGGTTGTCCATTATCTTTTATTTCCTGAGCGCGATATCCCAACTGGCTCCTTCTGTTCCATCTTTGACCGCTACTCCCAAGGCAAGGAGTTCATCGCGAATGGCATCAGAGCGGGCAAAGTCTTTTGCGGCGCGTGCTGTAGCACGTTCGTTAAGGAGGCGCTCTACTGTTGCGAGGTCAATATCCAGTCGCTTCGCTTGAATGTTACGAAGGTCTGTCAGAAAGGCAGCGCTTTCCTGACCAAACAAACCAAGAATATCTGTCCATGTTTTTCGGCTGCTCAGGAACGTTTCCAGAAGTGCTTTTGTTTGTTCCGAGGCTTTCAGCGTCTTGTCTTCCAAAAGACGATTGATAAGACGTACCATGGCAAAAATATGTCCGATAGCGGAGGCTGTATTCAGGTCATCTTCAAGAGCATCGTTAAAAGCGGTCTGAAGTGTATTGTATTCATCAAGAATTTCAGCAGGGACAGGACTTTTTTTCCAATTGGAACGGCTTTCTAGAGCTTTTTCCGCTTCCCAAAAACATTCATAAATGCGCTTTTGTGCTTTTTCTGCTTCTTCCATACTGGTGTCAGTAAAATCAACAGGCGTTCTGTAGTGTTTGCTGAGAAGGAAAAAACGCAACGTTTCTGGAAGATGCTGCTGTAAAATATCGCGGATGGTT
>CAMTOM010000126.1 GCA_947074125.1 uncultured Desulfovibrionaceae bacterium | reverse complement strand
GCGGCACTCGACATGCGCAGTGGAGCTTGCCAGAGTGTTAGTGGGCACGGAAGGGCCGCGGACGTCAAACGTTTGAGGGAGTGCTGAGACAACACGGACAATTTCCCAGTCCTGACGAAAACGCAGCAAACGTGTTGGCATCTGCATGGGGAGTTCGCCAATTTCATCGAGAAAAAGCGTACCGCCGGCCGCAGCCTCAATCAGTCCTATCTTTCCATTCTTATTGGCACCGGAAAATGTGCCAGCAGCATAACCGAAGAGTTCTGTTTCAATGAGATTCTCAGGTATGCTGCCGCAGTCTATTTTAATGAAAGGCTTTTCTGCGCGTGGGCTGAGTGCGTGGATGCGATGCGCAAGCACATCTTTCCCTACACCTGTTTCCCCTAAAAGCAAGACGCTGGCATCGGTCTCTGCGATAGCATTTGTTTCACTATAGAGGCGCTGCATGGCGTTGCTGCAAGCTATTTTAGGCGTTTTTATGGAGATGGGGGTCAGACTGCTGAGTTGCTGGAAAGCATCCAGCAGCTCTTTTTGCGCTGTAAGCTGATGGCGCATGTCTGAGAGTAAGGTAACATCTCGGATGAAAGTAATGCACAGCGCTGCCTTGCCATTTGCATCAAAGAGGGGATAGCCCTCAAGGATAAGCTTTCGGCCATTGGCGAGCTTTTGTACACGTGTAACAGGTTTGCCTGAGGTAATGATCTCGGGATTCAACGCAACATCAATAACACCATTTTGTACGAAACTGGCGATGGGATGTCCAAGCATCTCTTCTTTGGAAATGCCTGTCAGCTCAGCGTGCTTTTCGTTCAGATGCAACACCCTGCCAGAGCTATCTGTAATGCAGATGCCTTCCCGGAAGGTGTCCAGTACCTGATCAAGATATTTTTGTAGTGGCATCGTGTCTTTTTTATTACCTGACAATGGTGAGAACTGTGCGGGAGATGTTGCAGCATGCCTGTGAGCCCGCATTCCGCTTTTTTCAGAGTACGTACCTTTGAGTATGTGTACATCTAGGTAAAAGCCAAGAATGCTTTGCTACAGGCATGCTTCACATCGTAGACTAACTTTGCAATATATTCAAGTTGTTGCCTTACTATTGCCTCTTACTGCCCATATCCAAGTACTTCTGGCAGCCATGTGCTGAGGGAAGGTATAAAACAGAAGAGCAGTATACACAGTGTGAGCGCAATCAAATAGGGGATAACGGCAACTGAAATACGCTCTACGGAAATACCTGCGATGCGCGAGGCAACGAACAGATTAACTCCTAATGGTGGTGTCAGCATGGCAACATTGTTTGTGACAACAAGGATGATGCCAAAATGAATGGGATCAATGCCCAGTGCAAGAATCACAGGCAACAAGACAGGTACAAGAATAATGATGGTAGACAGTGTTTCCATGAACATGCCAAGCATATAGAGCACGACAACGATCATGAGCAGAACCATCTGGGGATTTTCTGAGATGCCAAGTACCAGTGAGGTCAGTCGTTGTGGCGCTTCCTCAAAAGTAAGTATTTTCCCAAAAAGACTTGATGCTCCCACAATAAGCAGGATAACGCCGCAAGTCATGGCGCCTTCCAAAAGAGATCTGTAAATATGTACAGGCTTGAGTGTGCGGTTGATACAAATACCCACAAAAAGAGCCCAGACAATGGCGACGACAGAGGCTTCAACGGGAGTGGCATAGCCAGAATAAATAGAACCAAGAATGATGACAGGCGTTGCCAGTGCAAAGAAAGATTTGCCACATGACTTGAGAAAGGTCGTCAAGTGGAAGGGAGCTACTTCATCTTCACCCTTGAAACTGCCTTTTCTGGCGAGCATATAGGCTGTCATGATCATACTGAACGCAACGATAAAGCCGGGGATGAAGCCTGCGGTGAACATGGCTGTCACCGAGGTGTTGCTCAGGATGGCGTAAATAATCATAGGGTTGGATGGTGGAATGAGAATGCCTATAGTGCCGCCTGATGAGGCTGCTGCGGCAGCGTAATCTTTGGAGTAACCGCTCTTGATCATGGCTGGGACAAGTAATGTTCCTACAGCGGCGACAGTTCCTGGCCCTGATCCGGAAATGGCGGCAAAAAAAGTACACGCCAGAATGGTGGTAATGCCGAGTCCCCCATGCACGCGCCCGACGAGCTGTTTGGCGACTTCAATAATCTGATGTGTGATATTGCCGTATTCCATGAGTGTTCCGGCAACGACAAAGCAGGGAATTGCGAGGAGCGGAAAGATATTCAGACCTTCAAAAAGTGAATTATGGATAACGGAGAGAGGGAGAATGTCACCAGTCACAAGAGCAATGACAGCAGAAACAATAAGCGACATATAAATCGGCATGCCTAAAAGCAACATGACGGCAAGGCCGATGAGTGTGGTTTCTAATGGGCTCATGTCGTACTCTCCTCATAGTTAACCATATCCAAAAGCTTGTTGTGTTTGATATGCACAATATAATTTTCAAGAATACGCCAGGCGACCATAATAAAACTGATGGGGATAATAGTTTCAATCCAGGCTTTTGTAACACCAAGTGTGGGTGAGGTCTCTGGAAAGGCAAGACCATCCTGAATGACATCCAAACCCTGAACAGCGACATAAATACAGCCTGCAATCCAGATGATATCTGCAAGGATGCGGAAGAAAAGGCGTGCCGGGATGGGCATTTTAATAAATTGGGCGGTGATGCGCACATGTGCAGCGCGTTTTGCTGCCAGAGCCGCTCCAAGATAAACAGCCCAGATAAAACTGTAGCGGGAAAGTTCTTCTGTCCATGCCAAAGCGGAACCGCTTATGATGCGTACAGCTACCTGTATAAACAGGCACAGGATCATGAGAGCAACACATGCTGTAGCCATGTATTCTTCAAAGTGGCTGTAAAGTGTTTTGACAGCATTCATACAAACTCCGTAATAAAAGAGTGGCGTGTGCGTCACAAGGTCGTGCCGCACACGCCACAAAAGTCACTATTGCGCAATAATTGCGAGGGCTTCGTCTACAAGATCCTTACCGCCTACCTTGTCATAAAACTTGGGCCAGATAGAGCGGGCTGCTTCCATCCATTTAGCTTCATCTTCCAGATCGTTGATGGACATGCCATGCTCAAGACATGCCTTGAGTGCGAGTTCTTCCTGCTCATCCGACCACTGCCATTCGTACGCAGCGGCTTCTTGTGCAGCCTTATTGACCAGTGTCTTGGTCGCATCATCAAGCTTTCCGTACCAACGCTCGCTTACCAGCATGGGGCCAACCCACAATAGATAATGTACATTGGTGATATACTTTTGCACTTCCCAGAATTTCTGGTCACGGTTAATGGCGTGGGGATTTTCCTGACCGTCAGCAACGCCCTGCTGGAGAGCATTAAATGTTTCAGACCAGGCGAGTGGATGGGGCTCAACACCCCAGGAACGGAAGGCCTCAAGCTGCAATTCCACGGCAGGAACACGGATTTTCAAACCCTTCAGCTCTTCGATCTTGGTAATGGGATGTTTGGAATTGGTAATAACGCGATAGCCTCCCTTTAACCATGCCAGAGGACGGGTACCGCTTTGCTTGGCGATTTGATCCGCAACTTTTGCATTAAAAGCTTCATTGGCAAAAAGCTTGTTGGCGTCCTGGGGATTGGGGAACATATATGGCAGATAATACACACCAGCAGATGGCGCAAAGGGAGTGAGATTGCCGCAGGCTAGTACGGCCAGATGAACTTCCTGGTTACGCAGTTGCTTCACATTTGCCTGCTCATCGCCAAGAGAACCACCGTAAAATGTTTGAACGGTAATGGCGCCATTGGATTCTTTTTCCACAATTTCCTTGAATTTATCTATGGCAGTGACGTGCAGACTACCCTGTGGATTGGCTGTGGCGGCACGAATGGTCATTTTCTTGTATTCGGCAGCCGTGGCAGCAACACTCGTGCTGATGGTTATGGCGGCTATAGCGCATATGGCAAACAAGCGTCTCATGAGTTTCTCCTGTACTGAAGGTTAGCTTCCAGAAAAACTGAAAGCGGAAAAAGATTACAATCCCAGCAGATGAGCTGGATTATTATAAAAAATGTTTTCCAGAGTTTGGGGGCTGAAGGGGAGTTTTTTATACAGGGCTATCTGCCCCTTAAAATCGAGGAAGGGATGTGCGCTGGCAAAAATAACCTTGTCGCCAATCATGGTGTTGGCAGCCTGAATATAGCCTTCTGCAAAGGGGGACTGTTCATATTCAGACAGCTCAAGATAAATATTGCGATTGCGATGCACCACCATGATGACTTCATTAACCCAGGGATAGCAGCCGTGGCTGATAACGATTTTTAAGGAAGGAAACTGGCGGGCAACAGCATCAATATGATGGGGGTGACAGTGATAGGGGTCAGCCCCTGCGACCAGTGTCGCCATGCCTGTTGTGATGACAATGGGGATGTCATAGCTACAGCATGCCGCGTAAATGGGAGTGAAAAGAGCATCATCAGCGGGAATCTTTGCCAGATAGGGATCAATGGCTGCTCCTTTAAACCCGTACTTTTCGACCATATTTTTCAGCTCGGAAAGAGCATTCATGGCTTTGTGCGGGTCAAGGCCTGCCATGCCAATGAAGCGATCTGGATACTGCTCAAGGTAAGGAATGACACCGGCATTGCCAGAAGGACAATTATAGGTAGTTTCAGCATCGCGACTGGTAATGACGCCTTTCACGACATTGTACGTATCCATATCAGCAATGATCTCTTCAATAGATTGCGCACGAGCACGTTCTGGATAACCAGCAAAGCGGTGAAATTCTCCGAAAACAGGATGCTCCAGCATTCCCTGCACAGTAGCGGGGACATTGGGGCGGAAGCGGAAATCTATTATTTTCATGGGCACTCCACATAAGTAAATGAAACGCAAAAGTCGCTGGCTTATTGCATATTCTTATTATAGCAAGAAGAGTACCACTTGTGAAAAAAAGCTCAAATAGTAAAAATTACTATTACCTCACAAGAAGAATTTATAATTATGCCTACTTTTAGAGGATTTTTGGAGAGTATATCTGTATTTTTTATACTCCGCCTAGAAAGTAGAGCAGTGTTTTATGTGAGAGGCATTACTAATAGTGGCATAGAGTTCGTATTTAGAATTCTCTGTATGAGCGCATTGTAAGCAGAAAAAAGGAGTGGAGGGGAGTATTATAGTAAATATAGCAATGATTACTAGTAAATATGTGCAAAAAAACACGAATCTGTATTTATAACATGCTGAAAATATTCTATTTTTTTGTCTTTGGCTGTGGTGGTGTATTTTTGCACACTTCTTCTTCTTTTTGTTGTGCAAAAGTGCACACCGTTGCAAATTTGCACCAAAGTCTTCGT
>CAMTOM010000125.1 GCA_947074125.1 uncultured Desulfovibrionaceae bacterium | reverse complement strand
GGCACGGTGAATCGGATTATGGTGATTCCCAGTATTTGGGGCAAAAGAAGATATTGTTCATGCAAGCCCACGCAAGGAAAACCGTGCGGGGGACGGGGACAAAGCTCATATGGCTTTCGGCTAAACGTGTGTGCGATGCCTAGAAAGCCTGACGCAGAAGATCTTCTGCATCCCGTGTCGTATCTCTTGGGGGTTTATATACAGGAGGAGCCGCCGTAACAGGTCTTGTCGCCGTTGTAGGAATTGCCACAGGCTTCAGCGGTGCTGCTGGCCTGATAATGGGACGTGCTCCATCTGGCGTACGTGCACCTATTGTTGGCGCAGAGCCTGTAGGTATACGTGTGGCTGTGGAGGTTGATACAGGGGCGCGTTCAGGTGACGCAGTAACCACAGGTAAGGTGTCACCTGTATTAAGATCATCAAAAGGATCACTGTTATCGGGCAGGGAGGCACTCCAGTTGAAGTTGCCATCCATGGCGGAGAGGCCTTCTGTTGGTTCTGTATCTACATAAGCCAGGCCATTTGATATGCTGATCCCAGCGGGCATTTCAAAATCTTCTGCAGGATACAGGTCTTCCACTTCCTTGCGGTAGTAGGTGAAAATGGGAGCAGAGGTACGTCCGCCAGCTTCACCACGGCCGAGAGGACGTATCTGGTCAAATCCCACATAAACACCTGTTACCAGATGGGGTGAGAAGCCTACGAACCATGTATCTTTTTCTTCGTTGGTTGTTCCTGTTTTTCCTGCAATAGCGCGTCCAGGAATGCGGGCACGCTTCGCAGTACCATTCTCAACAACGTTTTTCAGCAAAGTGGACATAATAAAGGCATTTTGTGGTGAGATGGCCTGCCAGTGCTCAACACGTTGCTGATACAGCACCCGTCCGCTGGAGTCTTCAATGGAAGTAATGAGACGGGGACGTACCCCAAGGCCCTTATTGGCAAAAGCTGTATAGGCCTGCGTCATATTAAGTGGTGTCACAGCCACAGCACCAAGACTGACAGCAAGTTCATTTGGGAAACGTGGTTCCAGTCCCAAGATTTTGGCGCGCTGATTAACAGTTGCGATGCCTATTTGTTCCGCAACGCGAACAGTACAGGTATTGAGTGAGAGCGCCAGAGCTCTGTGCAGTGGCAGGGCGCCTTTATAGGACTTGCCATAGTTGCTTGGACGCCACACTTCCTTGGTATAGGGATTGACATAAGAATAGGGGGCGTCAAACAGCATTGAGGATGCGGTAAAGCCTTTATCCAGTGCTGCTGAGTAGACAACAGGCTTGAATGAGGAGCCTGGCTGGCGACGCGCCTGTGTGGCTCTGTTAAAATGAGTTTTACCAAACTGGTATCCACCCACGAGGGCGACAACATCACCTGTATCTGGTTCAATGGAAACCAGCGCACCCTGTACATCCGGAAGTTGTTGCAAGGTCAGCGGAATGGATTTTTTGACAGGCCAATCGGTAACGTCCAAAGGTGTGATGACAGTTTTAGGTTCATCATCCTGAGAAGGTGCCGCATCGGCAGTCTTTTTCTTGGCGGCTACTGTTGTCACTGTGGGAGTGGCAGATACCCAGATAACGTCTCCGGCTCCAGGAAGAGGTGCTTTGGGAGTACGTGCCCAGGCAAGAGCCTTAAGGTCAATAGCGCCATGGAAGTTATTGCCCAGATCAACCTGAATATCCTGCTTGGTTACCTTGGAAACAACAGCCTGCACCCAGTGATCTCCAGAAAGATTGAGTGGGTTGAACTTGAGTTTGTCAAGGAAAGGAGCAATTTCTTCTGGAGCAAGTTTTTTGAGTGAGCCACGCCAGCCCTGACGTTTGTCCAGCTCCTCCAGACCACGCCGGAGTGCGGCTTCAGCGGTGGTTTGATGATAAGGCTCCATAGCCGTACGGACAATCAGCCCAGCCTCATACACAAAATCTTCACCGGATTTTGTGGTTTCAACACCAAGGGCTCTGAGGTTTTGTTCTGTAAAAAATTCAATAAGCAAGCGGCGTACTTCTTCAAGATACCATGAAGAGGAGCGCCCCTGATCTTCTGGCATTGTCCAGTAGACAAGAGGTTCTGCCAGAGCCTTGTCGTGTTCATCCTTGGTGATCCAGCCTTGCGCGAGAAGACGTCCAAGCACATAGGTCTGACGGTCTTTTGCTGCGGCAGGGTTTCTGAAAGGATTGTACGAACTGGGAGCTTTGGGCAGACCGGCAAGGACAGCACTTTCTGCAAGAGTAATGTCAGCAGAATGCTTGCCAAAGAAAGTACGTGCCGCAGCTTCAACACCATAGGCTTGCTGACCAAGGAAAATCTGATTCAGGTAAATGGTAAGGATTTCATCTTTGGTGAGATGTTTTTCCAGGCGATATGAGAGTATGGCTTCTTTTGCCTTACGCTCATAGGTACGTTCTGAAGAGAGTGCGAGCTGTTTGACAACCTGTTGGGTAATGGTACTGCCGCCCTGCGCATTTTTGCCCTGTTGGAAGTTGACTATGGCAGCACGGGCAATAGCAACAGGGTTGATGCCATCATGCTGGTAGAATGTAGCATCTTCTGCGGCCAGAAAAGCCAGCGGAATATGTTTTGACATTTTTTCCAGCGGAATGGTGTAGCGCTTTTCATGATACAGTGAGCCAAGTACAGAACCATCTCTGGCAAGCACTGTACTCGCCAGGGGAGGTGAAAAGTCAGCGATGCGATCCAGTTCAGGCAGGTCTCTGGAGGCCCAGTAAAGGAAAGCGCCTCCTGCGCATGCAGCCCCAATCATGCCTAACAAGACAAGGCACAAAAACCAGAGGCAGAGTTTTTTAACTATCTTCATGATACGGCCTATATTCCGACGTTTCTTGCGTCATCGTAAAAAGATCAAATTTCACGGGATTTGGATCTTTCCTATATGAAAGCATGCGGAAAGTCCAGTTTTTAATGAGTGGGCGTATCGAATGAAAAGGCGGAAGGATATGCACCCTTCCGCCTTAAAAAAACAGAGCATGTTATTACTACACGCAACCAGTAGGCTTGGGCAGGCCAGCCATTTTACATTCTCCTTTACCAGTGCCTGAGGGGAAGAGTTCGTAACCTTCCTTCAGTTTGTAACCAGTATTCTTGGAAAGGACGTGCACCCTAGGACCGATACCCTTCTTTTGGTAGTAATACTGCAGAAACTCAAGAATTTTTTGATGGTCTGCGGTGATATTGCTGATGCCTTCGGATTCTTTTACATAGTCCATCCATTCTGGGCACCAGTCATCAAACTTGAGCAGGAAGCCGTCTTCATCCACGTCGAAGTTTTTGCCTTTATAGGTAATCTCAGCCATGCTTGTCCTCCTTGGACAGTTTATTGCAACCGTCGTAGCGTTATGCTTCCGACCCTTTTACATAAAACAATCTTGGTCTTTCTGACCGCGATTGAAGACCACAGGTAAGTGTTCTACAATGAGCTTTCTTATTTCTCGACACCGGGGTCAGATTGCCATACTTTGTGGAAAATTGCAAGAGTGTTCAGGATAATTTTTATAGGCATCTGCCGGAGGGTGTTTGTTTTTGTCCAGCTCAATATCTGGTAAAGGCATAAATGAGAATACTTTATTCTTTTATGCCAAAAAGTCCTTAACGAGTCATGGGGGGCAAACCTTCATCCCGTCGCCAGAAAACGAGGTTAAAATTGTCTTTGAGGAAGGCGAGGAGCTGCTCTTCTTCTTCAAGGGGGAGCGGGTGGATGCGAACATAGGCACTTACCATTTTATTGGGCGTTTCACGTGTGGTGAGCATGGAAATGATATTTGCCTTGTGGTCATAAAGGGCATTAAATATGGGGCGCATAATGCCAGACTCGTCCAGCAGCTCAAAACCAAGCAGAAGACCCCCGCGCCGTGACCCTGTGAAACGCAGAAAGGCTTTGAAGACATCCTGATCTGTGATGATGCCCGCCAGTGTACCATGTTCATTTATGACGGGCATACCGCCAAATTTTTTTTCATGCATGAGTTTGGCTGCGACATCAACGGTATCCTGCGCGTTCAGAGTAACAGGATTTTTGGTCATGACATCCCGCACTTTGAGTTCGGCGAGAAGATAATACATTTCATGCATGTCCAGAGTTGTCGCTTTGGATGGGGAGGCATCCCGGATATCCCTGTCAGAAATAATGCCGATAACAGTATTGTGCGTATCAATGACCGGCAGGCGGCGAATATTGTGTTCGCGCATGAGTTTGCCAGCTTTGAGCATACTGGTTTCTGGGGTAACGGTAATGACGTGTTGTGTCATCCAGTTTTGAATCAGCATCACACGCTCCTTTACATAACGGTCTGGTCGTTCTGGAGTTCCTACAGGCAACGTGGCAGGAAAATTTATATATGGTACAAGATGCTGCCACACTGTTTTTTTCACTATACAGAGCTGTTCAGAGACAGACAAGGCAAAAATCGTGATGTCGTGCTAAAAAGAAGCCATGCAGGATGTGTGGCAGGATTGGGAAGAGAATCTGGGGGACGATGTCCCCCAGAGACTGTCAGGCAGATATCTTATCAAAGCGCGACTTCGTTGGCGATTCGCAGGCAAAGGTCGGCTTTGTTCAGTGTATAGAGGTGTATTCCAGGAGCGCCCATGTCCAAAAGCTGACGAATCTGGCGCAGCGCAAAGGCAATGCCGACTTCCCGTACAGCTTCTGCACCGCCTGTGTGGTGGGCTTCTGCCAGTTCAAGATAGAATTTGCCCTGAATATTCGCACCGCACATGGAAAGCACCCGACGGACGGAATCCAGACTTTGAATGGGAATGATACCTGGTATGACAGGAACATTGGAGTCATGCAGGCGCAGATATTTGACAAGGTCACTATATTCACGAACATCAAAAAAGAGCTGCGTAATGATGAAATCAGCGCCAGACTGTATTTTTTTAAGAGTAAAATGGCGGTCACTGATAAAACTGGGAGATTCTGGGTGCGGCGCAGGATAACCTGCCACTGCCAGACCCATTTCGGGATGTCTGCTGCGAACAAATTCTACCAGATCATCAGCATGACGGAAAGAACCCTTATTCCAGTCATACGCTTGCCCCTTGGGGGGATCTCCTCGAAGTGCAAGGACATTGTGAACCCCTCGTGTGCGCAGCTCTGAAAGAAAAGAATCCAGTCCGCTTTCAGATGCGCCAACACAGGTAAGGTGTGCCATGGTGGGAATATTCATAGCCGCAATGCGACTGGTTATTTCCAGAGTATTTTTTTGCGTGGAGCCTCCAGCGCCATACGTGACGGATGCAAACAGCGGATTGATAGATTTAAGCTGCTCGACAGGCGTAAGAAATCCTGGCCAGTTTTGTACATTTTTACACCGAAAGAACTCTGTGGAAAAGAAATGTGCTGATTGCT
>CAMTOM010000124.1 GCA_947074125.1 uncultured Desulfovibrionaceae bacterium | reverse complement strand
GGGGAGAGATGGTGCCGTGTAGAGAGGGGCTGAGAGAAGGAGAGCGCGGCGGGCAAAGACTGATGGGGGGCTGGCCGCACTTGAGCGTTTGCGCAAAACATATCCGCAAGGCGATATGTTTGGTCGTGCTGTGGCAATGGAGAAAATAACCCGTGAAGGCCAGAAAACTTCACCTCCAGAATCTGCTACACCACCGCCACCACCGCCGCCTCAAGTACAGAAACCTCAAGTACAGGCTCCTGTCGAGAAGCCTGTATCCCTTCCTCCTCCAGCAGTATTGCGAAAAGTCTCCTGGAAGAATCTTTCTGATGGAAGGGTGCAGCTTATTATTATGCTGGATAAAAAGGCTGGCTTGCAGGCACGCATGTTTGAGGTGGATGCCCGCCGCAAGATATCCCGCCTTGTGCTTGATCTGGAAGACAGTGTGCCGCAGGCCAAGGTTGAGCCATTTACCAGTGTGCAGAACAGTCCCCTTACCCGCATTGAAATCGAAAAACCCGGAGAGCGTCGGGTTCGGATTTCTTTTCATCTGAAAAATCTTGTCCGCTTTGAACAAAAAGTGGAGGCGGAACCTTTTCGTATTATCCTGACCCTTAATAATGACCCGAAAGGAAAGGGGACTCTGCAAAGTCGTGCAGTGGAACCCAGGGCTCAGGAAGGAGGAGGAAGACGGGAGGTTGCGCCGCTGCCTTCGTCGGGAAGATCTGAACAGCGCAGGGATGTGCGCACATATGAAGATGACCTGAGGGATGATGGCATTTCTGAGCGGCGAAGTGCGGCAATGCCGAAAAATTTTGCTCTCAGAACCATTGTGCTGGACGCTGGCCATGGTGGACAGGATCCTGGAGCAATGCGCAATGGCGTGGTAGAGCGTTCCATTACGCTGGATATTGTGATGCGTCTTGGACGTATATTGCAGAAAAATGGTGTAAAAGTTGTTTATACACGTCGCGCCAATACAACGGTTTCATTGCCCTCCAGAGTGACCAGGGCGCATAGGTCTGGGGCGCAGCTTTTTGTTTCCATTCACGTGAATGCCAATCGCAGTTCCTATGTGGAAGGTTTTGAAACCTATGTTCCGGGAACGACACGTGGCATACGTTCTGCTGCCGTTGCGGCAAGGGAAAATGCTGCTGCTGCGCGTCGAGGTGCTGTGGCCAGCATGTCGACTGCTGGTGACAGGCGCTATTCTTCCTATCGTTTGGGAACTGAGATACACCGTTCTGCGCTGGCAAAAACACGTCAGCGTGGTTTTACCGTGAATAATAACGGTACACGGACAGGTTCGTTCCATGTTTTGCGAACAACGCAAATTCCAGCCGTTCTTGTTGAAGTTGGTTACTGTACCAATAAGAGAGAAGCCCGTAATATCCTGAACCCCAAATATCGTGCTGCGGTTGCTGAAGGGGTTGCTGAGGGTATTTTGCGATATGCAAATGTGGCAAAAATTACAACAACTAAACAGCATCGTTTGGCTCCAAAAGCCAAAGCCAGAGCCAAAGCAAAGGCTGTTCCCAAAAAACGGCGCTTGACGCCTAAAAAGTAGGGTGCTATGTAGCACAGGCTTTTGAGAAGAGAAGCCCCCTCTGTTGGAGCGCCTGTTTTCAATTGATGTGTTTGCGTTCATATAAAGGAGTATGTATGCGTAAAGTTCTCTTTATGACTCTGGCGATGTGCCTCCTGATGGCAGGGGTAGCTACCGCTCAGTCAAAAATTGCTGTGGTTGATGTACAGGCACTCGCTAATGACAGTGAACCTGCAAAAGATGCCGTGAAACGGATGGAAAGAAAGTTTTCTGCAGAAGGCAAGCAGCTTGAAACTCAAGCAAAAGAATTGCAGAAGAGCGCTGAGTCTATGAAAGACCCCAAAACAACAGAAGACAAGCGCGTTCAATTCCTGAAAGATACTCGTGCTTTCGAAGAAAAAAGACGGGCCTTCGCGATCAAGCGTGAACAGGAAAACCGTCAGATCACTCAGGAACTCATGAACATGATCTTCCAGGCATGCGAAGCTGTAGCCAAGCGTGGCAGCTATGATGTTGTTATGAATGTTTCTTCTGGTTCCGTATTGTACGCTGTGCCGCAGATGGATATCACAAATGATGTTAAAGCGGAAGTGAACAAGATATTCAAGTCCGGCGGCGCCAAGAAGTAGGTTTTTTTGTTTTGTGACCACATACCTCCCTGCCCATATGGATAGGGAGGTATTTTTTTATGGGAGTGCATTATGGAACAAAATATACAGATGGACATACAGCGTATTTTACAACTCTTACCGCACAGGTATCCTTTTTTGTTGGTTGATCGTGTTGTGGAATGTGTGCCTGCTTCGCATATTAAAGCATATAAGAATGTGACGATGAATGAACCTTTCTTTCAGGGGCACTTCCCTGGTGTGCCCATTATGCCAGGAGTGCTGATTCTGGAAGCTCTTGCGCAGACAGGTGGTTTGCTGGCAGCGAGCGGTATGGAAAATATGGCAGACAAGCTTTTTCTGTTTACAGGGCTTGATGGTGTGAAATTCCGTCGTCAGGTTGTGCCTGGTGATCGTCTTGATTTGGAATGCGGCAACTTGAGAACCAAGCTGCGCATGTGTAAAATGGATGCAAAAGCATATGTTGATGGCAAGCTTGCCTGTGAGGCTCAGATTACTGCTGCCATTGGTGACAGACCATAGGAGTGGGCATGCGCGTTGCTCTGGTACATTATTGGCTCACGACTATCCGTGGTGGTGAAAAGGTTCTGGAATCTTTTTGCCGCATGTATCCGCAGGCGGACATCTTTACCCATGTGCTGGATGAAAAATGCCTTTCTCCTGTGTTGCGGCGTCACCGTATCCAGACAAGCTTCATCCAGCGCCTGCCATGCAGTCGAAAACACTACCAGAAGTATCTTCCTCTGATGCCATTGGCTTTGGAGCATCTTGATCTGACAGAGTATGATCTGGTGATCTCAAGCGAGTCTGGCCCTGCCAAGGGGATCATCACGCGTGCTGATACGCTGCATGTGTGTTACTGTCATTCTCCCATGCGCTACCTTTGGGATCATTATCCCTTTTATTATGCTGGTGCGGGTTGTCTGAGTCGTGCTGCCATGCGTCTTTTTTTTCCTCTTCTCCGCATGTGGGATGTCACAAGTGCGCAGCGCGTTGATGCGTTCATCGCAAACTCGCAAACGGTAGCTGCCCGCATCCATAAACACTGGCGCCGCGAGGCGAGTATTGTGCATCCTCCCGTTGCTGTAGACAATTTCACGGCGCATGACAAAGAGAAGGGAGAGTATTATTTGTATATGGGACAGCTTGTACGGTATAAGCGCGCAGATCTTGCCATTGAAGCCTGTATGCGTATGAAGCGCCCAGTGGTTATTGTAGGGGAAGGAGAAGAGCGCAAAAAGCTGGAAGCAATGGCAGATTCCAGCATTCGTTTTGTGGGGCGTCAGGATGACTTGGGGGCATTGTTCCGTAACTGTCGCGCATTGCTTTTTCCGGGAGAAGAGGATTTTGGGATTGTCCCTGTAGAAGCGATGGCGGCAGGTGTTCCTGTTATTGCCTATGGTAAGGGGGGCGCTACAGAAACCGTACGTGATGGGCAGACGGGTCTCTTTTTTAAAGAGGCAACGGTTGCGTCACTTATGGAAGCAATGGAGCGTTTTGAACGTCAGGAAGACAGCTTTGATCCTCTGGCACTGAGAGCACATGCGGAGCACTTTGGTGAAGAGCGCTTTCAGCAGGAAGCCGCAGCAGTCATACGTCGTGCCTGGGAAGAACATCAAAAATATACACAGGCGCCAGAAGAAAGATAGTTTTTATATACTTGTATACAAAAGGATTCCCCCATTGCTGTTTTTACAGGTGATACTGTAAAAGCGACAATGGGGGATTCTTGCTGGCAGTGTTTTGCAGCACAATTCATTATGGCATCAGTATGCCCCATAACCAGTAAGTACAACGGGTATTGTGCGGCATAGAATCCATATATCCAGCCAAAGTGACCAGTTATTAACGTAATAGTGGTCGTAGTCCACGCGCTCTGCGTAGGTTGTATTATTGCGCCCTGAGATTTGCCACAAGCCAGTGATGCCTGGGCGAACACGGCAATAATCATCGTACACAGAACCATATTTGGCGATTTCGTTTTCGACAATGGGGCGTGGTCCTACAAGGCTCATATCGCCTCGATAGACGTTGATGAGTTGAGGCAGTTCATCAAGACTTGTCTTGCGTAAAAAGGCTCCCACATATGTGACACGTGGGTCTTTTTTAAGCTTCTGGTCTTTTTCCCATTCTTTCCGGAGTTCTGGATTGTTGTCCAGATAGCTTTGGAGCACAGCATCCGCATTGGGAACCATTGTGCGGAATTTAATGACATGAATGGTTTTTCCTCCCTGCCCAATGCGTTTTTGCCGGTAAAAGGGAGAACCTGGGCTGTTAATGACAATAAGCAGGGAAAAGATGAGGCATAAGGGTAAAATCAGGATGCTGGCCAGAAGAGCAATGACAATATCAGAAAGGCGTTTGGCGACTTGTCTGCGGCGGTCGCGCAGGTTTTGACGTACGAGCAGCCCAACAGAATTGCCGAGGTCGCGTGGCGTCAGCCAGTGACGGCGCCGTCCGTCCAGAAAGGAGGGGACAATCAGAAGGCCTCGGAAATGGGAAGTTATCTCGGTAATAATATCCACGCCACCATATTGCGTTGCAGGATTGCCCATAAGGAGGGCGAGCGCTGTGGGGTATTGTGTGCTGGTTTTGCGAAGTATTGTGCGCAGCTCTTCTGCATCGTGTGGCAGTGAGACAATATCTACAGGCATGAGGCCTCGTGAGGGATGTTTTTTGAGCCAGTGCCAGAGACTGCGCCCAAAAGGAGTATCATCAAAAATGACGAGTGGTGTTCCCCACCAGGGCATACGGGAGAAAAGTCGGCGTGCCAGAGCGCGCATGATAGGAACAGTAAAGAGACTGCATATCCATGATCCAAGAATAACCAGGCGTGAATAGGCATCACTGGATTTACTGAAGAACATCAAGGCCAGTATAATGCAATAGATAAGGCCAATAGTGAGAAAAATATTTTTGATTTCCCTATGCGGTGGCAGGGGGATACTCTGATAAAGATTCATGGTGATCCCTAAAAAAGGAGCAAGAATCAGGATGGGCAGGGCATTGGTATACAGTGCCATATCCAGATCTCCTGTGAGACCACGCAAGAAGAATGCGAGAGCGGCCGTTGCCAGAAGTGTGCCCATATCAAACAGGGCGAGAAGCACCTTTTGAGGCGCAAGCCCCATCTTTAGCAATGTTCGAATAAAACAAGGTTAGTTTTTCATCATAGAATGATTGCAAAAATTTGTTCTTACATATTGTGTGGTCTAAACATTTTTTTATTGTACATTATT
>CAMTOM010000123.1 GCA_947074125.1 uncultured Desulfovibrionaceae bacterium | reverse complement strand
AGAGTGGTGGTATCAAAGATATTGTAGATTTCTTCATTCTTGGCCAAACCGTCCACATGGACACCCGCGCTGGTTGCGTTGAAATCACGCCCCACAAAGGGATAGTTATGCGGAATGGCGTATTCCCGTTCTTTGCTGAAATATTCACCGATCTCATTGATAACAGTGGTATCGGCAACAGTATCATCGCCAGTAAGAGAAATATATTCAACAACAAGGGCTTCCAGTGGGGTATTGCCAGTGCGTTCGCCAAAGCCAAGCAGGGTACCGTTGACGGTACCGCATCCATTGAGCCATGCGGTGACGCCATTGACAAGCACTTTGTGAAAATCATTGTGTCCGTGCCATTCCAGGCGATCGCCAGGAATACCCGCATCATCCGTAAAGGCGCGCACAATACGCTGTACAGAACGTGGCAGGGCTGCACCCGGATAGGGTACACCGTAGCCCATGGTATCACAGAGGCGAATTTTGACTGGCAGGCCTGACTGTGTGCTCAGTTCTGCGAGGCGTTGCGCGAAAGGCACACAAAAACCATAAATATCAGCGCGGGTAATGTCTTCAAAATGACAGCGGGGGACAATGCCCCATTCCAGAGCCTGACGGACAGTATCCAGATACATGTCCATGGCTTCTGCGCGTGTTTTTCCCAGCTTGAGAAAAATGTGATAGTCAGAAACACTGGTGAGCATGCCAACTTCAGTGAATCCCATATCTTTGGCCATGCGCAGGTCTTCTTTATTGGCGCGTGTCCATGCGGTAATCTGGGGAAAGCGATAGCCTTTGGAGCGGCAAAGGTCGATCGCCTTACGGTCTTTGGATGAGTAGATAAAAAATTCCGTAGCGTGGATAAGACCGCTCTTGCCACCCAGACGGTGCAGCAAGTCAAAGATATGCCCGATCTGTTTAACGGTATACGGCGCACGTGCCTGCTGTCCATCGCGAAAAGTAGTGTCTGTAATGCGCATTTGAGGCGCAGGGTGCGGTGTGACGAAAATATCGTCAAAGCTGGTGCGGCAAATCGTTGTATAGGGAAAAAGCTCCCGATACAATTGTGGCGCATCCACATGAACGAGGGGAAAGTGACGATGAGTCGTTCTTTCGTGAATAAGAGGCATGGCATTTCCCATTACGTTATAAGGTACAACCCCAAGCATAACTCTTCACGCGGCATTCGTCCAGTCCGCTTTGTCATGGGAAATGGCAATCATTTGTGTGTGTGGTGTCTTTACGGAGATGAATATAAAAGATATACTGCACGTTCTTTTTGCGAATACATGCAAGTGCTTGAAATATCACTTAAAAAAAGTGTCATGCGCAGGCGTTTTTTACAGGGAGCAGATATGTCTGATTTGGTACAGTACCCCGGAACGGGATGTATTGTGGAGTACATGGAAGGGAACAGCCCACAGATTGCCTGGGTGATGGAAGAACAGGGGGGGCGACTGCGCCTGTTATTGCCCAATCGCCGTGAGACACGTTTGAATGCGGGACGTCTTCTTCCGTGGGCGGGGCCGCGCACAAGCGTCACGTCTTCCAGTAAGGAAGAAGTGGTTCAGATACTGGAAACGCATCGCATCAAACGTGAGTCGTTACTTGGTACACTGGATGTACATGAGCTTTGGGAGATGGCACAGGGTGAGGTGGAGCGTGCTCCCGCAATATGGTTTGCCGAGCTTTCTTCTGCTGAGCCGGATGCAGACACTGTGGCAGCACATGGACGTGCGTTGCTGGCCTGCAAAAGCCATTTCAAGTTTCAAAGTCCTGATTTTGAGGTGTTTACTGAAGAGGTCGTGGCAAAGCGCTGTCAGGAGCAGGAGAGCGCAAAAGAGCGCGAGGCTCTGCATCAGGGAGGAGCCGAGTTTTTTCGCATGCTGTGGGATGTCGCCTGTCGCAAGCGTCAGCTACCTCCTGCTGATGCCAGAGAATGGCCAGCGGCAGAACTTCAGGAACGTCTCAAGACCTTGTTGCTGCAACGAATAGCAGACCCCGAAAGTCATGATGAAACGATGCTGTGGGCTTTGCTCAGCAAGGGTTTGCCTGATGTACAGCACCTGCCTCTGCAATTGGCGGAAGCGTGGGGTATTGTGCCGCCACATTATAATTTCTGGCTCGATAGGGCGGAGTATCTCGCTGGTGATGACTGGGCTGTGGAACATGCGGCACAGGTAGATGCGATTATCACACGCTTGTCTGAACAGAAAGAAGCAGAATGTCTTCTGCCTTTTATCAGTATTGACAGCGCCGCAACGCGGGATGTGGACGATGCCTTTCATGTTGCGGCATTGGAAAATGGCACTACGCGCCTTACGCTGGCTTTTGCCTGCCCCGCATTCTACTGGGATTTTGGCTCTGAACTGGACAAGGCTGTTTTCCGAAGAGGCACAAGTATTTATTTGCCTGAGGCCACACACCATATGATGCCAGAGCGTTTGGGGGCAGATGTTCTATCGCTGCTGGCGCATCAGATCCGTCCTGCGTTATGTTTGCAGTGTGATGTGGATGCGGCAGGAGAAATATCCAATATAGAGTTTCGGGCAACGCATGTGCGTCTGGCTGCCAATCTGACGTATTCTGATTGTGAAGCCGTGCTGGAATCTGCTGAAAAGGAGCCTGTTGCCAATCCTGCTGCCAGTTATCAGGAGCAGCTTGTGCTGGGTGAAAAAGTGGCTCTATTGCGTCAGCAGGCACGTATCGCTGCTGGAGCTGTTATCATGGAAAGACCTGATCCTGTTGTGCGTCTGGAAGAGCGCGATGGCGATGTGCAGGTAACTTTGGAAGCTGGAGAATCGGCACCTCGCGCACAAATGCTGGTTGCAGAATTGATGATACTGGCCAGTGCGCAGGCTGCTTTGTGGGCAGAAGAACATGGTGTTGCTATGCTGCATCGGGTGCAGGATGTGGCTGTTCCCAAAGAGTACGCTGGCATATGGCATGAGCCACATCGCATGGCGCGCATTATGCGGGCGCTGATACCCTCAACGCTGGATGTACAGGCAAAGCCACATGCCGCGCTTGGATTGAAACGTTATGCTCCGGTAACATCTCCGCTCAGACGCTATACAGACCTGGTCAATGTGGCGCAGATGGTTTCGTATCTGGAGAAGGGGAGTGCGAGACTTTCACAGGAAGAATTGACGGCATTGCTGGTAATGCTTTCACGGCGCCTGGATGCGGCAGGACAGGCACAGCGTTTTCGTCCCCGTTACTGGAAGCTTCTGTATGTGCGCCAGCAGGGAGACAAGGCCTGGTGGGAAGCTGTGATTACGGAAGAAAATGATGTCCTTGTGACGGTGAGTCTGCCCGCTGAGCAGCTTTTTGTCCGTGGGCGTCGTCGCTTGTTTGGTGAGCGCGCCTGTCCTGGTCAGCCTGTACGGGTACGCCTTGGCAAGGTGAATCCTCTCTATAATGAGATCGTCATTTTAGAAGTACAGGATGCGTAAGCTATGAAGCGTGTCTGTGAAAAGAATTTTTCTGAACTATACTTTTGTGAGATTTTGCGCTAGCCTTTAGCATCATAAATACAAAATGTAAATTGAGCCTGTCCCAGGCACTTTTTCTTTGTTCACTCATCTTGCATTTGTGGGTTGATTGGGGGGGCTGGAATGAAGAAAATGCTTTCGGTATGGAGCCTTATTGTCGCTATTGTGGCAGTATTGTCGGGTTGTTCCGAGTCTCTTTTTTCGCCCAGGACTCCAACCGTGCTGACCATGTGGCATGTTTACGGCGGGCAGACAGACTCTCCCATGAATCGTCTGGTCGAGCGCTTCAACCAGAGCGTTGGGCAGAAAGAAGGCATTCTGGTCAATGTGACCTCGGTGTTCACCGCGCCTGATATTCATTTTGCGCTGGTCGCGGCTGCCAAAAAACACCCTGGCGCAGCGGATTTGCCCGATATTTTTACCACATATCCCAAAACCCCCTATGCGATTGATCCTGAACTTTTTATGGACTGGAAGGAACATCTTTCCGAAGTAGAGTTACAGGAGTATGTCCCGTCTTTTGTGTCTGAGGGAGAAATCAATGGGCGCCTGCTCCTCCTGCCAGTCGCAAAGTCTTCAAATGCGCTTTTTATCAATGCTACCATTTTTGACCAGTTTTCTCGCGAAACAGGTGTTCGTTATGAAGACCTTGCAACATGGGAAGGAATGTTTCAGGCTGCAAAGCGTTACTATGAGTGGTCTGGCGGCAAAGCCTTTTACAAATACGATGACTGGATTCTTTATGGAATGCTGAATACGGTTGCCCTTGGTGGCGAGTTTTTCAAAGACCAGAAGATCAATCTTCAGGATGAGAGCTTCCGGAATGTTTGGAAACAGTTAGCCTCTTCTGCTATTGATGGTGAGGTGTGCTCGCTTGCCGGTTACGCAACAACAGCCATGATGACAGGTGAGGTGCTGTGTGGGATAAGCTCAACGGCGTCCATTTTGTACTTCAAAGACACTGTTACCTTTCCCGACAATACGACTATTCCTCTACGGTTGGCCGTTCTTCCCCCGCCATATTTTAAAGATGGTAGGCGTCTGACATTGCAACGCGGCGTTGGTTTGGGAATGCTCAAAACAAGCAAAGAAAAAGAGCGTGCGGCTGTGATCTTTGCCCGCTGGCTGACGGACGTTGACAATAATGTCCCCTTTGTGAGGGAGACAGGCTATTTCCCTGTGAAAAACAGTGCCTATCAGCATTTTCAAAAGAATGATTTCAAGTATGAGAGCGAGAATTATCAGGCACTTCATGCTGCCATTCAGAAGATACACGCGACATACGAGTTTTATATTCCTCCCTTTTTTGAAAATTATGGGGAAGTGGAAAAGCAGTTTTCGGCTGCGCATATTGAACTCTTTAAAAAATACCAGAGAAAAAGAGACAGTGCTGACAAAGCGGTACTTATTCAGGAAATGCTGTCAAAGCTGGAATCGGACATGAAGTAATGTTTGCTGGAGAAGAGTATGCTTGCGTATGCTAAAGAAGCAATTCGCCTATTGAGTGATCCGGGCAAGATTACCGTTGGGTTTCGCTGGCGTCTTCTCCTGTATTTTTTTCTGTTCAGTGGGGTGATATTGAGTGTGATGTTCTTCTCGCTTATCGCCATGGAGATTTTTTCTCCCCGAAAAGCGGCAGACACCTTGTTTGAACAGCGGGCAAAGCAGAACAAGCATTATCTTGAAAAATATTTTAGCGATACTGCGGCACAGGGGATTCATTTTTCAAGGCAGTTGTCACAAACAATAGCAAATGTTCTTGAGGAAAAAGATGCTTCTTTTGATGATGTCTCTGATAATTATGATCTGATCAAGCTTTTGCAAAGCAGAGTCTATAGTTTGGTGTATGATTATTTTCTCATAGCCGATTGCAGTGGCGCATTTTTTAGTCTTGATGCAACCATAAAGAGTAACACTTCCAATGCAGAACCGTTAAAAACTGCCATTTTTCTATGATC
>CAMTOM010000122.1 GCA_947074125.1 uncultured Desulfovibrionaceae bacterium | reverse complement strand
AAGACGGCGGGTAGCTGAGAACATGTGATCATTGGCACGGGCTTCCAGAATGAAATTCTTTGCGAAAACACCAGTCTGGATTTCTGTGAGTACTTTTTTCATTTCCTGTTTTACCGTGTCGGTAATCAGGCGGGGTCCAGTCACATAATCACCGTATTCAGCGGTGTTACTGATGGAATAACGCATACGGGAAAGACCACCTTCATACAGGAGATCAACAATCAGCTTCATCTCGTGCATACATTCGAAGTAGGCCATTTCTGGCTGATAGCCAGCTTCCACGAGTGTTTCAAATCCGGCTTTGATCAAAGCAGATACGCCACCGCACAACACAGCCTGTTCGCCAAAGAGATCTGTTTCGGTTTCTTCACGGAAGGTTGTTTCAATAACACCAGAACGTGCGCCACCAATGCCCTTGGCATATGCCAGTGCTGTCTTCAGGGAATCGCCAGTAGCGTCCTGATGGATAGCTACCAGACAAGGCACACCGCCGCCTTCAGTGTAGGTACGACGTACCAGATGACCAGGCCCCTTGGGAGCGATCAGGAACACATTCACGTCTTTTGAGGGCACAATCTGATTGAAGTGAATGTTGAAACCATGTGCGAAAAGCAAACATTTCCCAGGCTTCAGATTGGGCTTGATGTCATTTTCGTAAACGGACGCCTGCACTTCGTCAGGCAAAAGAATCATGATAAGATCTGCCTGAGCGGCTGCTTCGGCTGCGGAAACAGGAGAGAATCCGTGCTCTTTTGCCAGCTCATAGTTTGCGCCACCAGGACGCTGACCAATAACCACATTGATACCAGAATCCCGCAGGTTCTGGGCATGTGCATGCCCCTGGCTGCCATAACCGATAATGGCTACAGTTTTATTTTTCAGGACATTCAGGTCAGCATCTTGATCATAATAGACTTTCATGGTCGTCCTCAGTAGGTCACGTTGAAGTTAAGAAAAAATATACTCAGTGCCAGCAAAAAACGATACTTCTGGCACTATCCCACATTGTATGTGACGGGAAGCATATACCCGCTGCCCCCAAGGGCTTACTGCGGTGTTGCTCAGGTGTCAAGCTGCATCGAACGACGCATGGCCACAGAGCCCGTACGGGCAACCTCCTTAATGCCAAAACGTTGAAAAAGACTGATAATTGCCTGAATTTTTTCGGCATTACCCGTCGCTTCAATCGTCATTTCACTGAAGCTCACATCCACCACCTTGCAGCGGAAAATTTCTACCATGCGCAAGATTTCACCGCGCATGGAACCTTCAGCCTGTACTTTAAGAAGCATCATCTCGCGCTCTACAGCAGCCACATCAGAAAAATCCATAACCTTGATAACTGTCACAAGCTTATGCAACTGCTTGACAATCTGCTCCACAATCTGCTCATCACCACGAGTAGTGATCGTCATGTGTGAGACGCCCTCTTCCAGTGTAGGGGCAACATTCAGCGATTCAATATTGAATCCTCTACCGCTGAACAGTCCCGCCACACGGGAAAGAACACCAGGTTCATTTTCAACCAAAACGGAAAGAACGTGTCGCATGGCTCCTCCTGCCTACACCAGCAGCATTTCATCCAGGGCCGCACCAGCAGGGACCATGGGATAGACATTTTCCTCGCGTTCCACATGCACATCAATAATTGCAGTGTTCGGCGATGCCAGAGCTTTAGCCAGCTCGGATTCCAAATCTTCTGAACGGGTAATCCGATAGCCTTCCGCACCATACGCTTCTGCCAGCTTTACGAAATCAGGCTGGGCTTCCATATTGGTAGAACTATAGTTGTGGTTATAGAAAAGTTCCTGCCACTGGCGCACCATACCAAGATGCATATTGTTCAGGATCAGTATCTTGACAGGCAGCCTGTTTTCTACGGCTGTGGCAAGCTCCTGAATATTCATCTGGATGGAGCCATCGCCTGCAATATTGACCACAATTTTATCAGGAAAAGCCAACTGCGCGCCGATAGCTGCGGGGAAGCCATAGCCCATGGTTCCCAAACCACCAGAAGTCAATAATGTACGCGGTGTCGTAAAGGTATAGAATTGAGCCGCCCACATCTGATTCTGCCCTACTTCAGTGGCGATAATCGCATTCCCCTTCACAAGCCGGCACAAAGTTTCCACGACAGTCTGCGGTTTGATATTGGAGCTTTTCTGATAGCACAGCGGCTTGCTTTGTTTCCATTCAGCAAGCGTCTGAAGCCATTCAGAATAGTCTACTGCCGGTGTCGTAGAAGATATTCTTGATTTATAGATATCTGCAATGCCATCAAGCGCGAGACGGCAGTCAGCCACCACAGGAACATCTACATTAACATTCTTGCGAATGGATGTTGGGTCAATATCAATATGCACAATACGCGCATGACGGGCAAAGTCAGAAACCTTTCCTGTCACACGGTCATCAAAACGCGCCCCGACAGCAATCAGCAAATCAGCATGATTGATAGCCATATTCGCAGCATACGTACCATGCATTCCTACCATGCCAAGCCAGAGGTCATCTGTCGCGGGGAATGCCCCAAGCCCCATAAGAGTTGAAACCACAGGGATACGCAGCTCATGCGCCAAATCAGTCAGACTCCTGGCTGCATTTGACATGATAAGACCGCCACCGACCAGCAATACGGGACGTTTTGCCTTGAAAAATTCATCTACCGAGCGGCGCAACTGATTGACATTGGGTTTGTAGGTAGGATTGTAACTACGCATCACAATGTCTTCAGGCCAGACAAACTCTGTCTTTGAAATCATCACATCTTTTGGCAGGTCAACAAGCACAGGTCCAGGACGTCCTGAACGGGCGAGGAAAAAGGCCTGCCGGATGGTTTTCGCCAGTGTCCGGATATCTTTGACGAGGAAATTGTGCTTGGTACAGGGACGGGTAATGCCAACAATATCCACTTCCTGGAAGGCATCGTTGCCAATCAGTCTGGTTGGTACCTGTCCTGTAAAAATAACCACAGGTATGGAATCACAATAGGCTGTGGCTATGCCCGTAACGGTGTTGGTCGCACCAGGTCCAGATGTTACCAGACATACTCCGACCTTACCGGTAGCACGGGCATACCCATCAGCCGCATGAACGGCGGCCTGCTCGTGGCGGACAAGAATATGTTTTAGATCCGAATGTCTCGGAATCTCATCATAAATGTCGATGACAGCACCACCCGGATATCCGAACAGCACGTCAACCCCTTCCCGCTTTAATGATTCAAGCAGAATCTGCGCGCCGGTTAATTCCATGACAATTACTTCTCCTGAGCCAGAATGGTATCAACAATCCCCATAATCTGAGTTTTGCCTTCGAGCTTCTGTTTTTTAAGCTGCTTTAAGGTCTGCTCTTCTGGTGGGGCTCGATAGGGTTTATTTTCAAGCTTTTCCACCTGTTTACTGTAAAGCTGATGTTCTTCCCAGAGCTCCTTGAGGTCGGAGTGTGTGGCAGTGTACTTTTCAATAAGCTCAACATGGTGTTTTTCCATACGACGTGCCTCCCTGCTTTCGCAGTTATCATTTACGCTCACAATAAGCGCAGAATGCTTACATCATGGCAAGATATTGCCGCAAAGAATCAAGAATTATTTTCTCAAAAAGCTGAATGGCAAGCAATACAGCAATAGGAGAAAAATCAAGACCACTCGAATACGTAAAGGGCAACCATTTGCGTACACGATAAAATACAGGTTCAGTCAGTCTGCGAATGGCATTGACAACCGGATGGTAAGGGTCAACACGAAACCATGAAATTACGGCAGACGCGATAACAATCCAGAAATAGACACTCAGCACAACGCTCACAAGAGCAACAATCGCAGACAAGGTATTAGTAAGCAGAATCATAATTTACTCCAGTCAGAGATGCAGGGACATACAGTATTAAAGAACTGAATGCGGAAAGCTCAAAGACTGATTCCTGATAGCAGAAATTACAGTCTATGAAAAAACGCTGATGCTTGCAAGCTGTAGCTTACGAAATACTGTTCATTTTTCACCTGCCATCAGATAATAGTGAAGGATTCCCGCAAACATCGGGTAAGTTCCTGATAACTTTTGGCCCGTATGTTTCCCCTCAGTGACACATTGCCAAATGAGGCGAACATAACCCCACCGCCTTCTGCGGCACAACGGTCATTTTCGCTATCTCCCACAAAAAGTATCTGTTCAGATGGTACATCCCATGAGCGTGTGATATAGTGTACGCCTTCTGCTGAAGGTTTTGGGGCCATCATATCTGCCGTCACGACAGGGCTAAAATATGATGGCAGTGAAAAGCGATCCTGAATGACACGCATCCCCAAAGCTGTGCGATTGGTATGAATACCCAGAAAAATATTACGCGAGTGCAACATTGCCACAAAGTCAAGAAAACCATCCTGAAGCCGGATGAGTGGCGCAACATCAGCATAACGCACAACCGTGCGGCACACATGATCAAGCTGATCGTGCAGCTCACGCGGTGTAATAAACTCCAAAGACTGATGTGCCGTTGCCATAAATGAATACTCTTCCTGTTCAGGCGTCATCGAGGGCAGACCAAAGTGATGCAGAACACTATTATAAAAAGTAGTGTTTGCTTCCTTAGAGTCAATAATCACACCATCACAGTCAAAAATGACGCCACGTAATGGCAGAGTGGTATTTTCAAATACCATCTGTCTTTTCTCCGAATACAATAAATAACATGGTCTTCTCAAGCCAGGGCTTGTTTTCAGGGCACTCACTTTTTCCAAGCGCCTGCCACAAGGGTACAGAGGCAGATGCGCACGAAGCACACGCCCCAAGCGTGTACGCAGCACTGTCTGCCAGAGGGGTAAAAGACAAGCGTTCACGCAATGATGCCGCCATCTGCTCGTTGCAGGCTATGCACTCTCCCGCTTTCAGAAAGAGCGCTGTATTTTCTAAAACAAGCTCCCATGATGGCAGGGAAACCGTTTCTGAAGCCAGCGTGTTCTGAATAGCCATAATCTGTGCTTTTGTTGCGTCATCGTCATCTTCATCCGTGCTACTGAGCCCTTCCAGCATCGTTCCAATCTTGCCAGAAAAACATTCTGACAGCTTTCTGACTTCCACAAGATGCTCTTCCAGCAACCATACCCACAAGAGCAGTTTTTGCGCACGCAAACGCGCCTGAAGCAGCATCTTTCCCCTATCAGGTGCCGTCTCACCGGAAGTTGCAAACGCATTGATATCAGCAAGTTCCTGTATATTTTGCTGGGCTTTTTTACCACCAAGTTCTGATGTCAGCATCTGTACAGGCACACCCGACAGCGCCGCTTCTTCCAAGGCACGCATATCTTTGAGGCATACTTCACTTTCCTTGTGAGAAAGAGGATAGCCCTCCACACAAAACCACCCTTCTCCATCAGGAAGCTTCAGTCCGGGATTAAGAAAACGGAACTGGGGTGCGCCTACAGGAAAGGAACTCAAAGCATCAGCATGTAATTCTGGCAACCACCAAGCCACGAGAA
>CAMTOM010000121.1 GCA_947074125.1 uncultured Desulfovibrionaceae bacterium | reverse complement strand
TGTTAGCATCAGTTTATCTGCACTTTTTTTAGAGCAATTTTTATTTATGTGCAGTGATCTCTATTTCTAAGAGGCGCTGCATTCATAGTATGGAGCGTATTTAAGATTTACTTATGAATGTTTTATTTCAGTTTTTGACGAAGTGTTTTCTTAGAGATTGAAATTTGAACAGTTATTTCATTTTTCTCCAAAGTGTATTTGTGCTGATCCCTAATAGTTGAGCTGCTTTATTACGATTTCCATTTGTTATTCGTAATACTTTGTGAATGTATCTTTGCTCAAATTGTTCACACTGTATTTTGAGAGGTTTGATTTCTATGTCTGTATTATGTATCATATCAAAATAAGAATCTTCTTCTTGTCTATGATGATCATTTACTCTCTTTTGAAAAGGAGATTCATGAACAAGCTCTTTAAATAATGCATGAAATAAATGTGGATCAGGATTATAATCAATAAGTAATAGTAGATATCGTCGTAGGAATGCTTCTAATTCGCGGATATTGCCCCTCCAAGAATATGATAGTAAAGAATGAAGCATATTAGGAGATAGCTTGTGACGATGTCCTCCTAGTTTTTGTAGAATATGTTTACATAATAGATCCATATCTTCAAGGCGTTCGCGCAGAGGAGGACAGTATAAACGTAAACAAGAGAGTCTATAGTACAGGTCTGCTCGAAATCTCCCTTGCCGCACTTCTTCAGCAAGATCTTTCAGTGAGGCACTGATAATACGTATATCAACTGGAACCAGTGCGTTCCCTCCCACGCGTAGAACTTCACGAGTTTCCAGCACACGTAATAAGCGGATTTGTAATCTGGGGCTGATATCGCCTATTTCATCAAGTAAGACGCTGCCTCCATGCGCCATAACGAATAAGCCATTTTTACCGCCTCGCCGTGCGCCCGTAAATGCTCCTTCCTCATAGCCAAAGAGTTCGCTTTCCAGTAAATTTTCTGGTAATGCCGCGCAATTGATGGCAACGAAAGGGCGATGTTTGCGTTTACTGGCGCAGTGAACGGCATGTGCCATAAGTTCCTTGCCTGTGCCTGTTTCACCCTGGATTAGAAGTGCAGCGTCTGACTGGGCGAAGAGTGCTGCTTTTTGTCGCAGCTCTTGCATGGAGGGACTTTCTCCCAAAATGTCTGCTAGCGTATAGCGCGCTATAAAGCCTGAGCTTCCTGTATGTTCGTGTTTCGTGCTTTCTGCAATATTTATTGCTTCTTCCATGGCGCGCTGTAGATTATCTTCTCCTGGAAGACAAACAACTCCAGGACAACCTTGTGCTTTGGCAATTTCTACGCAAATACCTCCTCCTACTATACAGCCTGCACCATGTTTTATTGCTTTTGTGATGCCATTGACGAGTTCTTGCGTGGTTGTGAAGAGAATTGGACGTAGGTCGACCTGTAGCAAATCAGCAAAAAGGTCGAGTCCTTGAGGTATAGCGTCGTAATATGTGATGGCAATTTCACTGGCGATAGTGCGAGCTTCCAATAAAGCCCGTAACAAATCCAGATGACTGCGGGCAATGGTGATTACTGGTCGTCGAAGGCATTGCCGCATAAGGCGTCCTGTTCCTCCGCCGCCAAGAATAACATCTACGCCATCATCCAGAAGTTTTCGTGCCACGGGCACAGCAGACTCCATTGTGGCGAGATGGATTTCCATGCGTAATCCACATGCTGTAGCGTATTCTAAGACTCGCTGGGCAATAATCTGAGAATTGGATACAAAAGCAAAGCGGAAATCTTGTTTACTCATGGTGACTCCCTAAAAAGGATTATGCTCAATATATAGCACTCTTAGTAACAAGACAAGAAACGGCGACCAGTGTTATGTGAATGGTCGCCGTTGATACTGAAAAAAGAAAGTTTCAGTCATGAGAAAAATACACTTGATTGCCACACTATGTATTATGCTGGTGGCAGTATATAAAAATTCATACCCAATAAAATAATGGCAACCCAAAAATACGCAATAGTTATTGCTACTGAGATAACGGCAGCTAGCAGTCCCCAAATAAACATGGTACGAAGATTGGCACCATATCCGGCCACAATACCCTGGGCGCCAGTGGCGGAGGCTATGGCGTAACTCCAGCTAATGCTGGCACCTGTCACCCAGACCCAGGCTACAGCGCCAAACTCCAGCCCGCGCCAATTGTGCATGGCATCTATCGCAAGTGGAACCATAACACCAGCAGCAGCAGTATCACTGGTCATTTGTGAAAGAACGTTACTGGCAACAGACCAGGCGATAATGGAGACCGTATCATTAACTCCAACAAAGGGTAAAATCCATTCGCCAAATACAGCTCCTGCGCCTGTTGTTGCAAGAATCTTGCTTAATGCAACAGATGCAGGCCACATAAAGAGAATAGTGATGGGAAAATGTTCTCGTAAAGTGGATGTAGAAAGAATACTTTCTCCAGGCACACGGCGTGATGGCCAGAATAATAGCAGCAAGGGAATGATGCAGAACATAGGTGTTGGGCGTAGCCATGTCCATGCAGGTCCCTTGGTATAAGGGGCATATAGTGGCTGCAATATGGCCAATAGAATTGCCAAAGCAAAGCTGCCACAGGCAATCTTTTCTTCATACGTTATGGGACCTAATTTTGCCAGTTCTTGCTTGTAGAATTCTTTAGAGCCACCGAAGCTGTCTTGGTCGGTTTTCATAAAAAACATCATGGCGCTTACGCCGATGATGACCAGAAGAGAGACTGGTAGCATGCGTAATGTCCAGTCAATAAAGAAGATATTATGCCCAATATACTTATTGAGGAGTCCATAAGTTACGACAGACTGCCCCCCTCCCAGTGGTGTAGCCATACCACCAACAGAGGCACCCCAGGCTACTGCAATCAGTATATTGGATGCGGCTTTTGATTTCCATCGATCATCATTAGTATTGAAGCCGGAATACATAAGTGCGGCTACAGCCACAGGGGCGAACATGGCTGCCACTGTGGTATTTCCCACCCAAAAACTGACAAGCCCACAAAGAAGGAACCAGCCTGCGGTTTGCGCTCGAACACTACCATTAATACGCATAAGGAAATTAAGTGCCAGCCTTTTGGCAAAACCCCAACGTATCCATGCCGTGGTGATTGCTGTTGCGCCAAAAATCAAGACTGCTTCTCTGTGTACATATGCTTCTAAGACTTTATTGAGTGGCATATAAGCGTATATACATGCTACAAAGATTGGTACAAGACAGGTGAGCTTGATATCTACCGCACAACTTATCCACCACCAAATCATCCAAAACAGAATACCGAAACCGAAACGTGCGTTGATATCTCCAAAACAAGGAAGGAGCAAAGCCAAGCCCAGTAATGCAGGCCCGCCACATATAGCGCCCCATCGTCGCATATTATTCACTGTGTTGTGAGATTCCATGCTTTCCTCCGGAGCAGTTTTCCTTTATAGAAAAGCTGCCAGTTGCGTGTTCCGTGAAATATGCAGTGGTATATTCTGCCGACAGACGTTGCAGCGCCTGTCGGCAGCTCGCTTCAATTTACAAGACGACTGATCCTGAATATTGGCGCTTAATGGAAAAGTGCTTTTTCCAGTGACTAGTAGCTCGCTGGCCAATAATTATTTCTTCATCGGGATCACCAATTGGGAAAGTTTGTGGTACAGAGTGAGCATTCCAGAGTCCTTTTTTTCGACGCTCTTCTCTTTGCTCTATAAGCCAGTCATTATAGCTTTCATATACAATATGCCCTTCAAATCCATCTAAAGTGGCGGCGCGGATGCGGCCATCAAATTCTTCATATTTCTGGATCATGGTCTCGGAAGGCATTTCTGGTGAGACATCATTTTTGTAGCCTGCCTCTTCCAGCTCTTTGCCTGCAACTGCGGCAAAAATCCTTTGATCTCTCTGGCTGAGTAAATCTTTGTAAATACCGATGTACTTGTCTGTAATGGGTTTGCCTAAAGGTGCGTGGTCACGAGAAGCGCCACGAGCTTTACACATGTCTGTTTTGTAAAATTCAAACATTTTTTCTTCAAATTCCTCGTCGAGAAAATTGCAGACATTTTGCATTACTTCCACAGGCTTGCGAACCAAATCTTCATAAGATAAATCCAGCCAGAGTCCTTGTTGCTTCAGTGGTTCACGCCATGGTTTCACATAGTTCCAACAGCGCTTCCATGATTGAGCAGCGCAATAGATATTTGTTGGGCCAAAGGATGACTCCATATAATCTACACAGGAATCACGTCCATCGCGGGTGATATAGATAAATTGGGCATTGGGGAAATCTCGATGCATAGCGTCCACAAAATACAGGTTATGGGGTGTTTTTTCTCCCCAGCGGGGCTTGTTGGCATACTGTGCAAAACGTAAGTGCATGCCAGCATACAAACCCGCAAAGCTGCGTTCTGGGGCAAGTTCGATGACTTCTTCCAGAATAGTTCGTGGATTTACTTTCATGCCCCAGAAAGGTGTTTTTAGTCCAAAGACCATTTCTGCGGCCAGAGTTCTGAAATTATCTTCACAGCTTAAGTCTCCATAAGTATAAAGATAAGGATAAAAACGGGGATAATACCAAACGACTTCAGGAACGGCGATACGAGAGTGAGAGCCAAGCAATGCCATAACAAGAGTTGTGCCGGATCGCTCTGATCCGATCATAAAGATGGGACGTTCTGTGAGATTGATAGCCATATGTATTCTCCTTGTATAATAATGGTGTATATCGAATGCGAACTATATGTCGCGCATCGTCTTAATGCAGATGAAGCTTCCGATAATAATACAGACAATTGAGACCATTTTTTTTAGCAGAGAACTGGGGACAGTATGTGCCAGGCGTACGCCTATACATACTCCCACTAGTTCCAAGAGTGTGACCCACAGGGCAGTTTGAAAGCTGATAAACCCGTGACTTATATTGCCTAGTGAGCCAGAACAGGCTGCTGTGATCTGTATGACTTGACTTGTGGCGATAGCGGTCAGAGGCTGAAATCCGAGAATGACCATGAGTGGCACAGAAAGCACGGGGCCACCTACTCCAGTCAGGCCAGATCCAAAGCCCACCGCAGCACCAATGCCAAAGAGAACCGGAAGGCTGGCACTCGTGCGTGTTCGATGTTTTTGGCTAGGAATCAGTGCATATATGCCAGAGAAAATGATAATTGCTGATAGCAGTAGATTGAGTAAGGCCGCTGGAGCGTATGCATTGGCTACAGAACCCCAGTATCCAGCTACAAGTCCCCCTGCACACACTGGTAAAGTGATTTTCCAGTCAATACTACCATGCCGTTGATAGAGCCATGTGCCGAGTATCCCCGTAAATATGAAAGAGAAGAGAGCTGTCCCCATGGCTTGATGCGTACTTAATCCTGCAAAAGCGCTTAATGCTGGAATAAGGAGAATACCTCCGACGCCCACGGTGCCAATTAAGGCTCCTACAAGTATTGCGGCACAAGCCAGAAGAAAAATCATGAGCTGCTCCTGTGCGAAGTTTTTCACAAT
>CAMTOM010000120.1 GCA_947074125.1 uncultured Desulfovibrionaceae bacterium | reverse complement strand
GACAAAATCTTTGAGATGTTCTCAAAATGATTCTAATATGCGGAGCATACCATGCAAGACAGATGTATCGGATTCATCGAACTACACAATATAAACACATCCTGGAGAGATATCCTGCATCTTGGCGTACGTAAAAAATACAAAAAAGGAGAAGCTATACCGCAAGGCGATCACCTCTTCTTTTTGGAAAAAGGCGCTGTACGCCTCACACACAATACCAGAGAAGGAAAAGAAAAAATCCTCTGGTACATCAGGTCAGGCTGTGTTTTTGGTGAAACGCCTTTTTTTGACCCCATGCCTTCCACCAGCGAAAGCATCCACCTCTGCACAACACCCTGCATTATCTATCTTTTTTCAAAAGAATGTGTCGCAACAACTCTTGCAACACAGTACCCTTCCCTCCTCCTTGACCTCCTTCCCTCACTGGCACGAAAAGTACGTATCCTCTCAAATCAGGCATCTTCCCTCTATTTGGATGATGTTGTTATCAGAACCTGTAAATTCCTTGCCCAGCGCATTGTCCCTAAAAGCGATCCCCCTATAGTCCAACTCAATATTTCACGCCAGGAAATGGCCAGCCTGCTCGGCATACACAGAATCACTCTCTTTAAAATTTTCAAACAACTGGAAGAATGCGGCATATGCCTGCCCCATGAACGAGACTCTTTTTCTCTCCCCTGCCCTGAAGAATTTTTTCGCCTGGTCAATACCTGAAATACCGCCTCTCATCTGCCTGCTCCCTCTCAATTCACCCCGCTCATACCATGCCTTTCTACAACAAATAAAAAGTCACAGGACTTTACAAGAGCGGAACACTCTGACAACATTTGCCAACACTTTTCAACGCATTTATGCAAAACTATCAGGAGGAATATTTGATGAACCTGAATACTCCCAACGCAAATGACGCTACCAGAACCTTTAACCGTTCTAAAAGCGTCGTGCCCTGTAGCGGTCTTTGCTCCCGCTGTATTGATGGCTGCCGAGGCAATTGCGAAGTGTTCAAATCCACTTTCAGGGGAAGAGAACTTATTTACCCTGGCCCCTTTGGCGATATCACTGCCGGCGGCGACAAGGATTATCCCATTGATTATTCTCACCTGAATATCCAGGGCTATGCGCTCGGAGCCAAAGGCATGCCCGAAGGAACCGTGCCAGGCCCTGACACCGCACGCTTCCCTTCTGTTAACACCGAAACAGCCTATGGATGGGATAGAAAAGTAAAACTCGCTGTCCCCATTTTCACAGGTGCGCTTGGTTCAACAGAAATCGCACGCAAAAACTGGGAACACTTCGCTGTGGGTGCCGCTATTTCTGGCGTTACCATTGTCTGTGGTGAAAATGTCTGTGGTATTGATCCACAGCTTGAGCTGGACAGCAACAATATGGTGCAAAAAGCTCCTGATATGGATCGCCGTATCGCAGCCTACAAAAAATATCACAGAGGCTACGGCGAAATTCTCATCCAGATGAATGTGGAAGACACCAAACTCGGCGTTGCAGAATATATTATCAACAAACACCAGATCGAAACCATTGAACTCAAATGGGGACAGGGCGCCAAATGTATCGGTGGCGAAATTAAGGTAAAACAACTGGAACGCGCTCTGGAACTTCAAAAGCGTGGTTATATTGTTACACCAGACCCCTCCGATCCCATCAACCAGGCGGCCTTCAAGAGCGGCGCGCTGGATGAATTTGAACGCCACAGCCGCCTTGGCTTTGTTTCCGAAGAAGGTTTCTTCAAGGAAGTAGAACGCCTGCGGGCACTTGGCTACAAGCGCATTACCCTGAAAACGGGTGCTTACAGCCTGCGTGAACTGGCTATGGCACTGAAGTTCTGCTCAAAGGCAAAAATTGACCTCCTCACCATAGATGGTGCTCCTGGCGGTACGGGCATGAGCCCCTGGCGCATGATGGAAGAATGGGGCGTTCCTTCACTTTACCTGCACAGCGCTGCCTATGAATTTGCTTCCATTCTGGCTGCGCAGGGTGAACGGGTTCCCGACCTCGCTTTTGCAGGCGGCTTCTCCTCTGAAGATGGCGTCTTTAAAGCGCTGGCTCTGGGAGCTCCCTATACCAAGGCTGTCTGCATGGGACGTGCGCTCATGATTCCTGGCATGGTGGGTAAAAACATTGAGCAGTGGATGAAAGAAAACGACCTGCCCAAGACCGTTGCTGAATTCGGCAAGACTCCAGAAGAGATTTTCGTCAATTACGAAAACGTGAAAGACCTCGTTGGTTCTTCCGAAATCAAAAACGTGCCACTGGGCGCTATTGGTATTTACAGCTACTCCGACAAAATCAAAGTCGGTCTCCAGCAGCTTATGGCCGGAGCTCGCTGCTTCAATATCGAATCCATCACTCGCCGCGAACTTATGTCACTGACTGAAGAATGCGCCAAAGTGACAAAGATTCCCTACCTCATGGATTGCTATCGCGAAGAAGCACTGGCCATACTGAAAAAGTAAAGTGATCCCCCACTTTCCCGATAGGACATGACAGCGTAAGAACGTATTATGCCACTATCAAAATAATTCAGGCTCCATACCACCTCTTATTGTGGGTATGGAGCCTGAATCGTTAGAATAGCCTAATGCAGGCGTATTGCTGTATTAGTGAATCCAGAGCAACTCTGCATATGTAGGCAGAGGCCATTTTTCACTGTCTGTCATTGTTTCCAGAGTATCACAATAGCCACGGCATTGCAGCATGGCAGGAATCACCACATCTCTGGCAACACGGGATTCTTCAAGCGCACCACTTGTCGAATGCAATGCAGCAAGCGCTTTCTCCAGTCCGACAATACTGTCACGCAAACCCACAACATTTTCACGAACAGTCGCAAAGAATTTTTGTTCGGCTCCCACATCAGCACTGTCACCCAAAGCAACACGTGTACGGCTCAACACATCCGCCGCTTCCATCTGCACTCTGGAAACAACAGGCAAAATGGAAGTCTTGCTCATTTCCAGAGTCAGCATCCCTTCGATATTGATTGTCTTCGCATAGCTCTCCAACAGAATTTCCTGGCGAGCCAAAATTTCGCGTTCATTCAGCACATTCTGACGCAAAAAGACATCCATGACTTCGGGATCACTGTAGCGTTCCAACACGGCTACGGTATTGTTCAGATTGGGCAGTCCGCGCCGTTCGGCTTCTTCTGCCCACTGAGCGGAATAACCATTACCATTAAAGACCACAGGCATATGTTCTTTAAAGAGGCGGGGCAGCAAACCTTGCAAAGCATCATTCAGTGACGCGCCACCAGCAATACTGGCTTCCAGTTCTGTGGCGATGTCTTCCAGAGCACATGCCATTGCCGCGTTCAATGCGATATTGGCTGGTGCGATGGACTGTGAGGAACCCACGGCACGAAACTCAAATTTGTTTCCGGTGAAGGCAAAAGGACTGGTACGGTTACGGTCAGAGAAATCAACGGGCAGAGGCGGCAGAGAGGAAACACCAATTTCCATAAAACCGCTTTTCTGCTGTGTGCTGTCTTTATGATTGATAATAACATCCAGCACGTCAGCGAGCTGTTCGCCAAGATATACAGAGATAATAGCTGGCGGAGCTTCGTTCGCGCCCAAACGATGATCATTGCCCGCACCAATGGTTCCAAGGCGCAAAGCAATACTGTGTTTGTGTACTGCACGCAGTACACCAGCCAAAAAGACGAGGAACTGTGCATTATCCTGAGGCGTAGAACCAGGATTCAAAAGATTGTTGCCTTCAGAATCACTCATTGACCAGTTATTGTGTTTGCCGCTTCCGTTCACACCGGCAAAAGGCTTTTCATGCAGCAGGCACATAAAGCCATGACGAGGCGCCACATGACGCAGCATGTTCATAACCAGCATATTATGGTCGGTAGCGATATTGGTATCTTCATAAATGGGAGCGATTTCAAACTGTCCTGGAGCAACTTCATTATGGCGTGTTTTTGCAGGAATACCCAAAGCAAACAATTGCGCTTCCACATCACGCATAAACGCCATTACGCGGGCAGGAATGGAGCCGAAATAATGATCTTCCATTTCTTGTCCTTTGGCAGGAGCTGCTCCCATCAAGGTACGCCCAGCCAGTAACAGGTCAGGACGCAGAGCGGCAAGACGGGTATCCACCAAAAAATATTCCTGTTCCGCACCAGCGCTGGAGCGAACAAAGGAGGCTTCCGTGTTTCCGAAAAGACGCAGGATACGCAAGGCCTGACGTGACAATGCGCTGATGGAACGCATAAGAGGAATCTTGCGATCCAGAGCTTCTCCGGAATAGGAATAGAAAAGTGTCGGGATATGCAGTGTGGTTCCAATGATAAATACAGGAACAGTAGGATCCCAGGCAGTGTAGCCACGAGCTTCAAAAGTGGAGCGAATACCGCCAGAAGGGAAAGAAGAGGCGTCAGGCTCACCGGAGATAAGCATTTTGCCAGAAAATTCGTTCAGCATGCGCCCTTCAACAGTGGGGGTCAAAAAGGCATCATGCTTCTCGGCCGTCAGACCTGTCATGGGCTGGAACCAGTGGGTATAATGCGTCACTCCGCGCTCGACAGCCCAGTCTTTCATGGCATTCGCAACAACGTCCGCAATATCCGCATCCAGCTTTGCACCTTTGCGAATAATTTTGCTCAATTTTTTAAAGATGTCTTTTGGGAGACGTTTGTGCATCATATCCAGACTAAAAACATTCTGGGCATAAATGCTGTCTAACGGTGGCATATCATCCAGGCACACTGCTTCTTTTCCCACAATTTCTGAAATGGTTTTGCGACGAATGGAACCCATTATACTACTCCTTGATGTTACAAAATGCTTTGCTTTTTCGTATCATTCTGGGAAAAGCGCACTTCCCCATATCTGATTGTTATTTGTTACCACACTATCTGCGGTACTCTGTCTCAACATGGGGGAGGCATGCACCTCCCCCACATTCAGTCTTCTCCTACAGCGCAGCGTTACCGCGCTCACCTGTGCGAATGCGCATGGCATCCGCCACATCCTGGACAAAGATTTTCCCATCACCAATGCTTCCTGTGCGGGCAGCGCGAACCACAGCTTCCAGCACTTTTTCCAAAGCCTCATCATGAACAACAACTTCAATCTTGATTTTAGGCAGACAGTCCACGGTATATGTTAAACCACGATATACTTCAGTATGTCCGCGCTGACGACCAAATCCACGTATTTCCGTATAATTCATTCCATGAATGCCCAGAGTGGAAAGCTCTTGCTTGACGTCTTCCAGCTTCGCAGGGCGAATGATAATTTCAATCTTTTTCATGCCAGTTCTCCTTTCAGGGGCATATTATAATGATTAGCCACGTTCGTTGTGTTCGCTCAGATCCAAACCAGTGACTTCGGCATCCGGCGTTACACGCAGCCCCACCAGCCAATTAACCACATACAGAATGCGACGCCTTGCAACTTCTCCGACGCCCCATGTACCCACTACAGACACAACCCCAACACTTACCCCTTAACGATTCCCCTAACACAGCCCA
>CAMTOM010000119.1 GCA_947074125.1 uncultured Desulfovibrionaceae bacterium | reverse complement strand
GGGGGGTATGAAGCACGTACTGTGAAGAGTACGTAGGAGGACCGGAGCCAGATTAATTTACTAAATTTCATCATAGATAGGGCGGAGTGCGGCAAAAAAGTGTGTCTGTTCTGGGCTTGGACGCAATTCTTTGTCGCGGGTGGCTGCCTGTATCTTTTTTTGCGCATCAATATCAATGGCAACCATCAAATATGTCATCTCTTTGTTGATATCGGTGAGATGGGGGAGAATAGTGATTGTTGTCCAAAGATAGGCGCCCGCACGGGTACTCAGGCGTATTTCGCACACATGAAATTCACGCCCTTCTGCAAAGCTTTTTAAAATATTCTTGGGGTTGGAAAAGTCCAGGAAAACCATCCTGTCATCGGGATGGACACGATGTTCAAGAAGGCTTCCAATAAGTTCGTCCAGTCTTCCTTCTGAGTGAGGCAGTGGCAGGAATTTGTCTTTTTCTTGCAAAAGGCGATAGGAATTCTTGATAAGATTCAGCTCATAAGAAATTTCATAGATACGATTCAGGGCACGTTGGAAGCTTTCTTCTTCCTGACGGGCTTTTTCTTTTATGCGTTGTGCTGTGAGCCATGTTTGCTTCTGTTTTTCTCTATCCATAATGAAGACGAGATAGACCTCATCTTCATCTGGATTTGGGGATGATGTGGATGGGAAAATGGTGATGGATGCCCATGAATAGGTGGTATCCATGCGCAATAAACGCGTTTCCAAAAGGAAAGACTCTTCTTCTCCCTGCGCGAAAAAATTGCGCAAGGTGTGAGCATTCATCTGACTGGAGAACTCTTCTCGCAAATCGGGATCGACAATATGAGTAACAATATAGTTCATTCCTTCGGGCAATGAACCTTCCATAGGTGGAGCCGCAAATTTATTCTCGACATGGTGTACTATTCTGTAGCTGTTTTGCGTCAGGTTTACTTCATAGAGACTATCATAGATATTGCCGAGTGCTTTATGGAAATGACGTTCTTTGCGTGTATGGATCTCTTCCCGTTCTTTGGCTGCAAATTCCAGCATTTTCTGGCGTTGTCGATCCATGCCAAAAATCAGGTATACTTCGTCATTCGTATCAGCAAGATGATGGGGGAACATGGTGAGTGAGCCCCAGCGATATTCTTTGTCAGGCGTCGCAAAACGTCCTTCAAAGATAATACATTCCTTGCCGCAACCAAAGAGTGTGCTTTGATTTTCCAGGGCTGTGAATTCTTTGAAGCGTTCACGATCGTCAGGATGCACCAGCTTCTGGGATACGTAGGAAACAAGTCCCCCCATATTAAGATCAGATGGCGGTAGTTCAAAGCGGTCTGAAGAAAAAATCAGACGGTAGTTTTTTTGTGTGATATTGATTTCATAAAGTTCGGAGTAAATATTGCGAATAGCTGTCTGGAAACGCAGTTCTTCGAAGGAGGCTTTGTCTTCAGCTTCTTTTTGTTTTTCAATATCCATGACAAAGAACATATATTCTTCATGTTCCTTGTCAGAGACATTGGGAAAAAGATACAGTGCGGTCCAGCGGTACTGCCCGTCTGCGCAATATTTGCGGAATTCTCCTGTCATGCAGGTTTTGCCGGAAGTGTCGAAAAACTCCCGAATAATCTCAATATCCAAAAATGCGGCAATGCGCGGCATGTCTTCAGGGTGAATATTGCCATTATTGAGAAAACACTTCAGATCTGTATGTATGGTACCTTCTTTTGGGGGAGCGGGGTATTTGCTGGGTGAGGTATGAAGAAGATGATAGGCGTCTTCAGTATAGTCCATTTCATACAATTCTTCATAAATGCTGCCAAGCGCCTTGAAGAAGCGTTCCTGTCCTTCCAATAACTTCATTTCCGCTGTTTTTTGCTCGTCAATATCCATGACAAAGCACATATACACAGACTGGTTACGTTCATTGCGATAGGGGAAAAGGTGTAGGGAAGCCCAGTGGTAGTTGTTATCCTGCCAGAGGATACGTACTTCAAGAGTAAAGCAGTTCTGATTTGTCTGGGCGAAAAATTCTTCAATGGCAGAGAGTGAAAAAAGGTCTGAAACGCGCACTTTGTCAGCAGGATGAATGCGATTGGACTGGGTGTATTCTTTATGAATATTTTCCAGGTCACCTGTATGAGGGAAAGGAAAATATTTTTTCTCATTGGCATAAAGGATACGATAGGTATTTTCTGTAAAATTCAGCTCATACAGCTCTTCATAGACACTACTCATGGCGAAGAAGAGAGATTGTTCTTCTTCTATGCGCGCAAGTTCTGCTTTCTTCTGATTGTCGACATCAAGCACAAAGAAAAGATAGGCTTCATCTCCTGCGGCATTATCTCGTGGTGTGATAGGAATGGATTGCCAGCGGTATTCTTCCCTATCATTTTTTCTGCGAAAATCTGCTGTGAGGCAGGCATTCTCGGTGGAGTTGAAGAACTGGCGGATAGTATTGAGGTTGAAATGCTGTTCGGCGCGGTCACGGTCGTCAGGATGAATGCACTCCTGTAACGTGTAAGAAATATGTTCCTGGAGTGTGCCGCCACGGGGGAAAAGCAGGTCATTGTCACGAACCGCATAGATGAGACTGCAGGTATTGCGAGTGACATTTATTTCGTAAAGTTCATCAATAATATTGCTGAGGGCAGCATAGAGGTACTGTTCATCTCTGGCGCCCTGTTCCTCACGGCGTTTCTGGTCATCAATATCGTGTATCAGCACATATGCCAGAGGGAGGTCGCGATAGACAAGGAAAGTGACATTTGCCTGTACCCATCGAAATTCACTGCCTATAAGCTTGAGACGATACTGACAGGAGAAAGAGCGTACTCCCTGATTAAAGTTTTTTTGAAGTGATGTGGGAGACAGCTTTTGAATGGCGCTATGGTCTTTGAGGGGAACCAGAGAGTCGGTAAGTTTTTCAAAGTCGTCTGCGTAATTTCCTTCTGTGTCCGGAAAAAGAGTGTCTTCTGGCGTGATGGCGGCATTGAAAAGAGTACATTTGTACGTCATTGTACCCAGGTTGATTTCCAGAAGAAAATCACAGGTTTGCTTGAGCACCATTTGATAGCGTTGCTCAATCTCATACTGCGCCTCAGAAATGCGCAAATGTTCTGCATCATCGCGGCGGAAGATTTCCTGCATGCTGTTTTGCAGTGCACGGCGCAGGCTTTCTTCTTCCTGTTTTTGTCGGATTTCCTGAAGCTTGAGGTCTGTGATATCACTTACGCAAAGAAGAAAACGCTGTTTTCCTGCTGATGTCGTATAGGGCATGGTACAGATGCTTTTATAGAACAGATCACCATCCTGTATCCATGAAAGGGTGCGCAGGCGTTTTTCCTTGTTTCCGGAAGAGAGCTTTTTGCGGATAAGAGGCAGGGAGCAGGCGTCATACAGCTCCTTACGGTGTTTTTCTGGAATGAAAGCATCGCTGATAAAATAGAGCGCATCTTCATATGTGCCACGGAGTGGCAAGCTCTGAAGATGGTTGTTATCACACAGGAGTACTTCGTAGTTTTCCTGATCTGGATCAATTTCGATAACCAGTTCATAAATGGAACAGATGGAGCGGATATAGGCTTCTTTTTTGCGTTTAAGCTCAATCTCTTCTTCAGACTGTTTATGCTCGGAGATCATGATGATCTGTGCTGGCTTGGAACCCCAGGTAATGGGAGAGAGTGAAATATCCACAGCCTCGCCAAAAGGAGTATTATAAAGAAGCAGACTGTAGGCTTCACCAGGAAGATTCAATTCCATGCGGTTTTTGTCTCTGCTGAGAGGGCAGTTGATGCAGTCTTTATGCTGTGAGGCGAGAAGAAATTCGTGAAAAGGTCTGCCAATGGGAGAAACTCCGCATTTCTCTTCAGCGGTATGATTGCTGTAGAGTATGATATGTTCTTCATCGACGATAAAGACACTTGCCAACTGCAAGGCATCAAGAATAATGCGCGTGCTTTCTATGTTTTGCAGGAGCAGATTTTTGGAGTGTCGTGAATAGAGAAATTCGCTGATAATTTTTGCTGAAAAGGAGAGAATTTCTATTTCTTGCTGTGTCCAGATTCGCGGCGCTGAGTAGGCTTCAAAACTGATGCTGCCAAGCAGCAGGTCTCCATAAATAAGCTTATGCTGTAGAACTGCACGAACATTTTGTGGGAAAATGTGCCGATAAAGAGGATCTAAATCCTCAACATCGGAGCAGTAGAAGATATTTTCCTGTTCTGATGGTTCTGGAAAAACAAAGCTGTGCAACGGGATGGGAGGGAAGTGCTCTTTCTGGGCTGGGATATCCTTGGCGCACCATTCATGACCAAGCTCGATATACTGCTTGTCCGCTGATATTTCCATGACAACAATCTTTTCAAGATGCAATGTGTTGCCAATGAAGGTAAGAACATCGTCAATGCCTTGTTCACGGTCGTATATCCGAAAAATAATATCAATAAGATCAACAACAATATTATGCTGATGACGTGGTGGGGCGACGTGTGTGTTTTCTTTGGGAAATGAGGCGTCGGGATGCTCATCAGGGCTTTGACCATAGATATTGACCTGATTTTTACCGCTGGCCTTGGCCTGGTAAAGAGCTGCGTCGGCTTGCTCAAAAATTTCCCTGTACGCAAGTGGAGTGGCAGTATAGGCAATGCCAATGCTGAGTGTGATGCCACTGTCGGCATCACCATTGCCAGTGTAAAGATCTTGCATGGAGCTACACAAAAGCGCCGCTTTTTCCAGCACAACCTGCAAATCTGTGACGCCACCAAGATAAACGAGAAATTCATCGCCGCCGATACGTCCGAGGATATCGTTTTTGCGGAATGTTCTGGCCATCTGACGGCAGAGTTGCACCAGGATGGCGTCTCCAGCAAGATGCCCCAGAGTGTCGTTCACTTTTTTAAAGTTGTCGACATCTACCAGTAATAAAACACCCAGCGAATCCTGATGTACTTCTTTTAAGGCGGTAGAAATTTTCTCTTCTGTAGCGGACTTGTTCCAAAGTCCTGTCATGCTGTCGGTCAGGCTTTTATCAAGCAGGGAAAGCTGGGAGTCTTTGTATTGGCGTATGTTGCACAGAACGCCCACAAGCTTGTCTGTTTGTGCGACAGTATCAAAAATGAGTTTACTTGCTATGGTAAAGCTGTGAACATTGCCATTGCGTAGCGTGAGTGGGAATTCAGGAGCATTTTCTCTGGGGGTTTCTCGCGTGAGCAGGATTGAATGCTTTCCCAGCGGAAAAACAAAATCTTTTTGCTGGAGCTTGCGGCTGAATTCTGGATAGCTGTGCGGCAGGTCAAAAAATTCTGTGAACGTCGGAGAGAGCGTCAGCGTATCGGTGGCAAAAACATACTCAAAAGGAATGACCTCAGAAAGATCAGCAAGGATATCAATGTGTTTATGGCTGAGTTCTTCCTGTTCCTTCCAAAGCGCTGCTGCCGTAAGGTCAATAATATGGATGATGATTGATAGGGGTTTTTTTGCCGTGCGTTTTTTGGGCTGTGCTGTCGTTCGGTTCAGAAGGACAAGAAGCT
>CAMTOM010000118.1 GCA_947074125.1 uncultured Desulfovibrionaceae bacterium | reverse complement strand
AATAGAATTGAGAAACAGAGCTTCTGACAGCGACCCAAAAGCTAAGCAGAAAAGACATATGAACACATTGAGAGCATCACACAACAACACCATGAGATTACAATGCCTGAGACTTCTGTACCCAATAGTCTCAATCGTGAACAATGCAAGCTCTATCTAAAAAATCTAAGTAATCATATTCCACACAACATCCGATAACTTATGACACGCAAAACAACGGGCTTTCTCTGTCCCAGTATAATCCTCACAAATACCTGGAACCCCAAAAATCGGCTGAGTGAACTGCGCCTTCAAATGCCCCAGCGCTATATTGCAAAAGAATTACGCCGCTATGAACGAATACGCCCAACCACACATGCCATTACCAATCTCAGCTTATGGCGGGCTCAAAACGAACGTGCGCTGCCAGAAACCTTCGAAGAACTGGGAGAAGCCCACTTTCGCAATCAAACCAATGAACAACGAATGGAAATTATTGATATTTCGGCAGGTGGCATGAAGCTCCGCCTTAAAGATATCCATACAGAAATAGAAACACAGGCATATGAGGGACGCAGACTCTTTTTTGAAGGAATATTTACCCATAACTCACGTCGCCCTCCCCTCAATCTTTTGCTCACATGCCGCTGCCTCCAGGCTACATATAACAGCTTTCTCCATAGCCTCACCCTTCGTATCGAATTTACCCACCTCAATCACATGGCGCAAAATACACAAATCCTCCACTGGGGTCGCCTTAAAGCTGGTGCTCCCCCTATTGCTGACTGGATTAAAAAATACCAGGACTCCTCCCAGCACATAGCAGAACAAAACAATATGAGTACTGTATAATTCCCTATTTTTATATTACCTCAAACAAGATATAAAAAACTTCTTTCCTTATTATCACTTCTCAAGCTGCTTTACTTATCAAGGCGTGCTATTCTATACTCGCATCACAGAAAACACTCTGGAACCATCACGACGGAACACGCACTATGCATGCCGCCCCCGCTTCTTCCTGTCTCTTTACACGCCAAATCCGCCTGTTACAGCCTTTTCTTGCTACGTGGATGCGCCGAGGACACCACCTGCTTCATATTCAATGCGGTACCGGACAGTTTTTGCCTCTGCTCTGGCAGGCAGGCTTTGATGTTATCGGTACTGAGCACCATCCTCCTCTCAGACAGATCGCACAAAGGCGTTTTGGCACACATCTGGAAATCACGGCAGCGCCCCCAACAGATCTTCCCTTTGAAGAGGGACGCTTTGATTATGCTTTGCTCAGCAATATTCCTAAAGCAGAGGACGAGGCTGCTGCCTGCATTGAAGAAGCCCTGCGCGTTTCCACATCTGGTCTTTTACTTATGTTCTGGAACTCCTGGTCGTTAGACGCGTGTGGTATACGCTGCAAAATGCTCTTGCGCAAAAAACAGCCTCCCTATTCCCGCTACTATCATCCCTGGTGGCGCTACTGGCTTCTGCTTAAAAAACTTTCCCCTGAAGCTTCTCTCTCCATGGGAAGTATTTTGAACACTCCCGTTTGCCTGTGGCGAAAAGAGTTTTCGCTTATGCACTGCTCAAGTCACATCCTTCCTTTGCCCTTCGGAGCCTATATGGCTTTGCGGCTGGATAGAAAACCACTCTTTTTCTCACCATCAACACCACTATACCTCGTGCCTCCCCAGTTTGACGCCTCACCCAGTTCTGTCAAATGTGCGACATCTTTACGTCACAAAAATAATCTATAAAAAAGTACATCACCAACAAGAGTCGTATGTCTCTCAGCACACGATAACAACGAGAGTCGCATAGCAATCAGCACACGATAATACATGAACGCCACCCCTCTCAATCCCTCGTCCCACACAAGCACTTAGGTGTCAGTATAAGGGCGATTCAGGCAAAAGGAGTTTTTCATGTCAGGTTATAGACGCTCTATTCACCTTAATTTGCATATCCATCGTGACCCTGCCGCCATGGCAGAGCGTTGTGCCCATATTTTTGCAGAACAGTGCGAACAGGCTATCAATGAACGAGGTACCTGTTCCATTGCGCTTTCTGGCGGCGTAACTCCCATTCCCTTTTTCCATCTTCTTGCAAGAGATGACTGGGGAAAACATCTTCCATGGGAAAAAATCAATATTTATTGGGTCGATGAACGCTGTGTTGGCCCTGATCACCAAGACAGCAACTACGGTCTGGTACGCCGTGAACTGCTGGCACATGTTGCCGCAACACACTACTATCGCATGAAAGGCGAAAGCGATCCCGTTCTCGCTGCTCAGGCCTATGAGCAAAAACTCTATACTGAATTTGCCCTGTCAGAGGGAGAAATCCCCCGCTTTGATTTTATTATGCTCGGCATGGGAGAAGATGGACATACAGGCTCTATTTTTGCTGGCTCTCCCGCACTTGTCGAAAAGAAACGTCTCGTCATCGACCAGTACGTTCCTGAACGCGCTGCCGACCGTCTGACACTCACTCTTCCGGTATTGAACAATGCCCGTTGCTGTGTCTTTATGGTAACAGGGGCAGAAAAACATAATGTTCTTTCCAAGGCACTGGATTTATTGGCAGAACCAACCATGCCCGCGCAGATGGTACGCCCAACCTTTGGCGATCTTGTGTGGATTGTGGATGAAGCTGCTGCCACAGGCGTAGAGCGCAACTGATCCCGCTGTACCTTTCTCCATGGCAACCTGGACATTCTACATGCTCACTTTCGGCTGCAAAGTGAACCAGTATGAAACCCAGTCCCTAAGAGAACAATGGCAACTGTCAGGAGGTGTTGAGGCGGATTCTCCGTCACGAGCCGATATTGTTCTTATCAACTCCTGTGCCATTACCGCCAAGGCAGAACGGGATGCCCGCAATGCCCTCTATCGTATACGTCGTGAATCACCAGACTGCCGTATTATCCTGACAGGATGCTCCGCTCTTCTCGTTGCCGAACGCCTCGAAGCAGGACATCATTTTGACTTGCTTGTGCCACAAGCTCAAAAATCAGAGCTTCTCAAGGATCCCCGTTCTCTTCTTCCACCGCCTCACCCACGTGCCCAAGAACACAACACTGTGCAAGGCTTGATGCCAAACACTCATACCTCTTCTCCTTCAAATAATCATTATCCCCCTTTCTCTATCAAAGAGTACCATAGAGCCAGACCTGTTCTCAAAATAACTGACGGTTGCGAACATCGCTGCACATACTGCATTGTCCCTCTCACTCGCGGAAAAGTCTCCAGCCGCCACCCAGAAGATGTTATAGCTGAAGCCAGACACCTTCTGAATGTCGGTTATCGAGAAATTATGATTTCTGGTATCAATCTGAGGCAGTATGGACGTGACAATGCAGAGCTGGGAAATTTCTGGACACTTCTTCGCTCACTTCATAACGCTCTTGAAGAAGAATGGGGACATACCGCACGCTTGCGTATCAGCTCACTGGAGCCAAGCCAGCTTGATAACCAGGGACTGGAAACGCTGGCAGCATGTCATATGCTCTGCCCACATCTGCACATCTCTTTGCAGAGTGGCAGTTCAAAAGTGCTTAAGCGCATGGGACGCGGGCATTATACAGCCGAAACCCTTTGTCATGCCACCAAAAAACTTGCGACATTCTGGCCACGCTTTGGCCTTGGGGCAGACCTCATCATGGGCTTTCCTGGTGAAACAGAAGAAGATGTTACAGAAACACTAAACCTGATCAACTCCCTCCCTTTCACATATGCCCACGTATTCCCCTACTCACCTCGCCCAGGTACTGCGGCAGCCTCGTTCCCTCAACAAATCCCCCATGCCGAAAAGCAATCTCGCGCCAGACAGGTACGTGAAGCCATAGAGAACAAGCAAAAAATATTCTGGCATTCTCTGCTCGCTGAACCACAAATGCACATTGTACTTGATACTCCAGATACTGGCTGCAATACTCTGCTCAAAAGCGTGAATGAATGGTATGTTCCCTGTTTACTGGATAAAATGCCTTCTGTGGTATCTCCTCATGCCCTTATCCCCACCCGCCCTGTAGGCGTGGCAGAAGAAGCGATTATGGTTACGACTGCCGCAAAGACATAATGATCGTTCGCTACATCCCTAATGACAAGACCCCACACAAAACACAAGTTTTCTCAAAGCAAAAATAAGGGGAAAACTAAAAAATCAGAGCACTGCTTCGTATCTAAAATATAAAAAATTACAAAAAATATAGAATATATATCCTTGACATATCATACACCACGAGTCATCATCAAAAACGTATTGATTTTTTGATATCTGTAATATTGGTAAATATATGCTCATCAAGCGACACGCCATAAAAACAAGCAGTCTGTGTGTATCACACAGATTTGTTCGCACAAGAGACCTCCGTACTTGTCTACACTTTTTATGTGTCTTATTGATGTACATAAGCTTATTCTCCCCTCTGCTTGACAACATGCATGATGTCTCTCACGCACACTTTCACCATCAACAAGTAGAATATGAAACAACTACCTATGACAGTTTCAATGCTTATGAAAATATCACGGCATTCCCCTGTAATATATCAAGCACACAAAACAATCTTTTACCATATACCTTACTATCGCGTTTATTAACATCACAGTATGTTTTCTCTCTAGCCTTATCTATAGAACATCCTCCCGAAAATTTGATGTTTTCTTAAAACATCAACATTCTTTTTCATGGCTATTTGCAAAGAGTTATTATGCTCTTACATCAGCACATGCTTTTTTCATATGGGAAAGTGTTCTATGCTTAATAAAATACTCTGCTATTCGTACGGCTGGATGAATTTTCACCACAAATTGCATATTCCAAAAACATATTTACAATGGTGCTCCAAACAGTCAAAAGCGAGCTGGTGGCATAGCTATGCCATCAAATATCGCCCGTGGCGCCTTCATGTATGCATACCTTGTAGCTGGATAGCACAAGCTGTCCCGCATTCAGCACATATCTTTGAAATTGGATGTGGTAGCGGTGCCAACCTTTTGTGGTTGCACCAAAAAGGTTTCTACAATCTGGAAGGAAGCGACATCGAAACATCCGCCGTTGACATGTGCCACCTTCTTAACAGCTACTACAAGGCCAACATTAATGCTTTCATTGATGATGCCTTACATCCCAGACAACTTCCTCAAAATATTGATGCCTTACTCTCGGTGAACTGGTTATATCACATTCCTGGAGCATCTCTGGAAAATGTGTTCAATACCTATCGCGACAGCCTCAAACCCAATGGCTATATTGTTTTTGACTGCATCAGCTCACGCTACAATGCTATGTCAAACAATCAATATCATACCTCAGACACGCGTTTACCCGTAGCAGACAGACGCCCATCAGAATACACCTTTCGTATGTCTATGCAGGAAGTTGAAAACTCTGCTGCAAAGCATGGCTTTAGCATCGTACGCAAAAAAGAATTACGCACATGGACAACGCGTAATGGTTATATGGCCCAACACCTACAGTGAAGGACACAGAAGACAGTATGCAAGCCTCCGCTCTGCCTGAAAATACTTACACACGAAGCCAA
>CAMTOM010000117.1 GCA_947074125.1 uncultured Desulfovibrionaceae bacterium | reverse complement strand
AGATCTACACCAGGACGTACACTCTTTCCCTACACGACGCTCTTCCGATCTCCGCTTTAGTGTGTTGCCACTGGATTGGCTGGAAAAAGAAATATAAGATCTGCGAGGTGTTCGTAGTGGTGCAGACCTACCTTGTGTAATAACAGTATACGCATTATTTGTGTGGGGGTATAAAGAAGACGATGTCGTTTTGGCAAAATGCTTTTCTTTGTAGAGTGCCATGAAAAAATGATTATTATGATAATGCCAATATCATTTTATATGATATAGTATTTTTTTTCAAAAAGGGTTGAGACTGTTTTCCCTGCGTGCTATGTGTATTGAAAGTAAGACTGTTGCGAGGTAGAGCCCATTATGAAACATACCGTATTGACATTACAGCAGCAGAAAGAAAAAAATGAGCGTATTACCATGCTCACAGCGTATGATTATACCATGGCAAAGCTTTTGGATGAAGCTGGTGTGGAAATGCTGCTGGTAGGGGATTCGCTTGGCATGGTGATGCTTGGCTATGAGGATACTCTTTCAGTAACAATGGAAGATATGATACATCACGCTCGTGCCGTGGCACGTGCGACGTCTCAGGCTATGGTAGTGGCAGATATGCCTTTTATGTCGTATCAGGTTTCTGTGGAAGATGCGGTACGCAATGCTGGACGCTTGATGCAGGAAGCTCGCGTACAGGCGGTGAAGCTGGAAGGCGGGAAAGATTTTTGCCAGCATATTCAGGTCATCACGCGAGCAGGGATACCTGTGGTAGGGCATTTGGGGCTTACCCCACAAGCTGTACATGCTTTGGGTGGGTATCGGGTGCAGGGACGTGAGATGGCATCGGCGCAAGTGTTATTGGATGATGCCAGAGCCGTAGAGGCTGCCGGAGCTTTTGCACTGGTACTGGAATGTGTTCCAGCACCTCTTGCCCATCGCATCTGTCAGACTGTGACTATCCCCGTGATTGGCATTGGTGCCGGTGTGCATTGTGATGGTCAGGTTCTTGTGGTGCAGGACATGCTTGGCATGTATTCGGAGGTATCTCCTAAATTTGTGCGGCACTTTGCCAGCGGTGGAGTGCACATACGTGATGCTGTGGCAGCCTACTGTCATGCGGTCAAAACAGGCACTTTCCCGTCTAAAGAGCATGAATGGGGAATGGAAAACAGTATTCTTGACAGGCTCTCGTAAATTTTTTCCATCGTGTATGGTACCAGCTTTGTTTATGCCCCATAGCCTTGGGGATGTATTCCATAAGAAGTAAGGTAAAGAACTATGCAGAAAGTAGCGACCATTGGCGAAGTGCGTGCCATGATACAGAAGTGGAAAAAACAGGGTGAGCACGTAGGTCTTGTGCCCACAATGGGATATTTGCATGAAGGGCATGCCAGTCTGATACGGCGTGCGCGTGCGGAAAATGAGAGGGTTGTTGTCAGTATCTTTGTCAATCCCACCCAGTTTGCTCCTACAGAGGATCTCGCAACATATCCAAGAGATTTGGAAAAAGACAGCCAGTGTTGCGCAGAAGCAGGAGCGGATTTGATTTTTCATCCAGAGGTATCGGAAATGTATCCAGATGGTTTTTGCACCTCTGTAACAGTAGATGGTTTGAGTGCTGGTTTGTGTGGGCGCAGCCGTCCTATTCATTTTAAGGGTGTGTGTACTGTTGTGAACAAGCTTTTGCATATTGTACGGCCAGACCGTGCCTATTTCGGGCAGAAAGATGCGCAGCAACTGGCCATTATTCGTCGCATGGTGGATGACCTCAATATCGCAACGTCCATTATAGGCTGTCCTATTGTGCGTGAGGCGGATGGTTTGGCATTGAGTTCACGTAATGCCTATCTGAGTGCTGACGAACGGAGAGCCGCGTTAGTACTGTATCGTGCGGTGTGTGCGGGAGAAGCCTTGGTGCGTGGGGGAGAGAAAAAGATATCTGTGCTTATTGATGCCATGCGTACGGTATTGTCTCAGGAGGCGCTTGCCCGCGTTGACTATGTGGAAGCAGTAAATGCCCGCAATATGCAGCCAATGGAGATTGTGGCGCGTCCATTGTTACTTGCGCTTGCCGTTTTCATAGGGAAGACACGTCTGATTGATAACTGTATTGTGGAGTAGGCAATGTTAGTGACGATGCTCAAGGGCAAGATTCATCGTGCCACTGTGATGCAGGCAGATTTGAATTATGTGGGCAGTATTACGGTGGATATTGCTTTGCTGGAAGCGGCTGGTATTTTCGAGTATGAGCAGGTACAGATTGTAGATATCAATAATGGGCAGCGCTTTGTGACATATACCATCGCTGGTGAGCGGGGATCAGGCATGATTTGTCTCAATGGGGCGGCAGCACGTTGTGTAGCCACAGGGGACACCATCATCATTATTGCCTATGCACAGCTTAACGCTGAAGAGCTTGCCAGTCATCATCCACGAGTGGTTTTTGTGGACGAAAAGAATCACATAGCCAGGGTTGCCCATTACGAAAAACATGGGCATCTTGGGAATGATGATACCATATAAGTCTGGGTATATTCTTCGCTTGAATATTACATGCGCCAGTGAAGCAGAGATTCCATTTCGCCGTGCAGGGGATCTGGTCGCTCATCTTCAAGGCGGAAACCATGCCGTAAATAAAAAGCGTATGCTCTGACATTGCGCGCGTAAACATAGAGGCGCAGTTCTGTCTCAAGAAATTTGCAATGGCGGAGCAAGTCTCTGCCAATACCCCGCCCCTGCCATTCTGGAGCAACAAAAAGTCCGGCAATAAATCGAGGTTCGGGCAGACCCACAAAGGCTCGGACACTATTGTTGACGAGATACACAAAGACAGTGCTTTTTTGCAGTGCGCTTTGTACAAAGGGGTACTGGTTGTGCCAGTAATCGGCGGGAATAAAAGAATGTGCGGCAAGATTGCCAGCGAGCCAGATATCCATGACAGCATCATATTGTCCGGCAGTGCAAAGGTGTATTTTCCTTTCTTCAGTGATGCCGTGTGATGGTGTCATGGTATGTTCCTTTTTGGAGATTACTTATTCCAGGATGGGAGGAGATGTGCTGGCAGGCATGGAGCCTGTGCGGGCAAAATGATCCACAAGCCCGAACACGGTTTCATTCCCGCAGAAATTCTTTGCTGCGATGGCTTGTTTATACAGGGGAAGGCGCTCTTCAAATGTCCGTAGCTGTGAAGGCTCAAGAGTGGCCATGTCAGCCTGCATACCGTAGCCGAATTGCTCCACATAAAGAGCGTTGAAACGCTGTTCAACCATAGCTTTAATAGGCAGGGTGAGAATGGGTTTGCCAAGGTAAAGCGATTCCGTCATGAGGGTATGTCCGCCACCCTGTATGACATAAGAACACCCTTCTAGCAGCTTGAGAAATTCCTGCTCTGATTTCTTTTTGAAAATCACATTCCCCTCAGAACCTTCTTCCTGTGCGTATCCAAACACATAACAGGTCTTTGATGTTGCCTGCAAAAGAAAATCTATGAGGCGCCTGTGTGTGGTATTGCTCTGATATACCAGTACATGACCGTCATCACGTGGCGTTAGCGCAAGAACATGATCTCGCAAAATGGGGGGAACAATACGTGCATTATACTTGGGAAGTATTGGCGGGGCATAGAAGGAAACAATAAGATTACATTGTGTTGGCGGAAAAAGATAGCGGGGGGTGAGCCCCTGCAAAACGTAATCGAACCACAAGGATGCAGGTAGTGTATGCTTGCAGCAGGTAATGACATGCTGATGATCAAGTGTCATGCAGGGAAGATTTCTGAGACGTGCAGCGCGGGGAACAAAGTATTCAAGGTCTGTCATGCAGACATCGGGCTTGAAATCATCAATAAGGCTCAGTAGGGTATTGAGATGTCGTTTCCGATGCCAGAGAGTAGGGACTGCACGACCAATGGTAGCAGGCAGGTCGACTTGATAGTTCTGAAAGACTGTTCCCAGATTGGGCATACGAAAGACAGGGAATTCATCACCAAAAATACGCAGCGCATCATCATTGGCGACAAAAAGGAAGTCGTGCTGCTTTAGGCGTCTGGCAATGGTGAGACCACGCATAGCGTGTCCATGTCCTGTCCCATGTATACCATATAAAATTTTCGCCATTGTGTTTCCTGTATGAGAGTTTGCGCGCAAAGGCGCAGCGTCTGCTCTGAAGCCATTTGAAGGCACCATGCGGGTGTTATTGTGCAACAGACTTGTCTGAGTAGCAAGACCTCTCCTCAATTCATACTTGAATGGAAAGGAATCTTTTGGCAGGATGAGGCTGGTATTGATTTTGAACAGGGGGCATTTGGGCTGTTTTGGGAGAAGAATATGAGTTCTGAAGAAATACGTCATGTACTTGATTGTGCTGCTGTGTATTTACAGCGAGCCGAATATGATCACTTTTTCCCTCTGTTACTTCGGGCAATACTGCTTATGAAAAAAGAGCAGGCAAGTACGGCAGATCTGCGCATTCTATTGAATATATTATTGCGCGATACCGCAGAGGATGTACGTTTGCACGCTGAAGATACGGGTTTGCTGGAGTATATTCCAGGCAGGGAAGGAGAGCTTTTGGTAGAGATTCGCTGGCTGTGGGAAAATTATCATTACGCTGTGCAGACAGAAGAATATGCCCATGCCATAGCGCGAAAGAAGCGGATTGATGAAACCCTGGCGAAAGGAAAGAGTCTGCTTGAGGAAGGCAAGAGTGCTGAAGCCGAAATATGGTTTCAGGAAGCCGTTAATAATTGTTTGAACGAAAATCGGATTTTTTTGCAGATAGGTAGGGCATTCATGAATGCCGGAGATATTTCGCGCGCACTATGCTATATGAAGCAGGGCATGATGGCTGCCCCTGAAGATACCGTAATGACAAAATATTTTTGGCGCTGCATTACACAAGCCGGTATTACTGTGGAGTAAAGCAGCCCAAGCTGGCAGTATTCATGGTGGATGCGAAAGAAGATTATTTGCGGGGTAATCAAAAAATGCTGCGCGAAAGAAGCGTGTGCTATTGGAACTGACGCATGGCTTCGCAGGTGCGGTTCAGAACATCTTCAAGTACAACAAGAGCATCGGTAAAATCCTGACCATTGCGCATGGCAGCATTGACTTCTTCTGCTGCCGCCCAGAGTGCTTTTGCACCGAGGTTGCCGGCTGTTCCTTTTAGGGTATGGACAAGGTTATGCGCTTCTTCCTGGTTGTCTGCCGCAAGAGCCGCTTTTACCTGATCCATGACATTCCCTTGGGTTTCTACAAAATAGCCCAACAGACGCACATAAAGAGTGCGATTATTTACAACACGTGCAATGCCATCCTGCCAGTCAAGCAATTCCATATCATTAATAATGCGTTCTCTTATAACAAAAAGATATAATGTGCTGCCCTTATAGCGCAAAACTATTGTTATGACAAGAGAGTCATGGGAAGTTCCCCCGCAAGCAGGAAGAATGTATTCCTTCTTACCCAAAAGACTCCGGTATTAACATCCCAGATTGGCAGCACGTACTCGGGGCCTTTCCAGCCGTGCACCATCCTGGTCCCGTGGGGACCTATTAGCATTTGC
>CAMTOM010000116.1 GCA_947074125.1 uncultured Desulfovibrionaceae bacterium | reverse complement strand
TTGGGTTTTGGGTTTCTTTTTCTTTTACGGTCTGCTCCAATAATGTAATGTTCTTTTGTGAGTTTCTTTTGTTATGATGCCATAGTGTATTGTTTGAGCGCACAACAAGCATGTTGTTTAGTGTTATAATATTACCGGAAAAGAAAAAACACATCTTCAGACTGCGTCAGCCTAAGCGCAGTATAGTGGCGTGTCAAGGCACTTTTTGGAAATAGAGCTTGTGAGGAGTAAGCTTCTGAAATGATATTGGGCTGTTGTATGGATGCATAGATCTGAAAATTATTATTCGCGATAGCGATGTGGGAGAGCGATGGCAAGAGTGACACAGCCATCATATGTCTGGCGTGTGACAAGGAGTTCCGCGTTGGGGAATCCTGCTGCCTGGAGTGCCGCCCCTTCACTGACACTTATGCGGGCTTGCTGAAAAACTTCTGCGGCCTTGGCAGAGGGATGGGGTACATCGATCTGTGCCAGTGTCGCCGTGTCATAGCAATAGAGGGGAAGAGCAAGGTGTTCTGCGGCTTCGCACAAGCCTTGTTCATTTTTTTTCGCTTCAATGGATGCCAGGGCTTTTACTGCTTTTTTTTCTAGGGAGTATGTTTGTAGCATTTGTGCAAAAGCATTGAGGATCTGTTGCTTGCTTGTGCCTGCACGGCAGCCAATGCCTGCGTACAGGCAGGGCGTTGTCATGCGAAGCAGACGGGGGCGGGGGGAAATATATCGCCAGTGGACACTGATGGCAGGTTCAGGCGAGGGAGGAAGGATATTGGTGGGGGACAGGGCGATCTTTTTGCTTGTTTCGATAATGCCAAGCGGGTCATAAAGAGGGATAGTTTCTTCTTTTGGCAGTGCTGTCAGCAAGTGTTTTTCTTCAGCAGGATCTAAAATATGACACGCATATTTACGTGCCAGGAGTTCAAGGGTTGAAAGAGTGGGAGAAGGCGTTATTGCATCCGGCACAGGGTGGCTCTTGAGTGTTGCTGCAAGCGCCAGACAGGCGGCATTGCCATGTTCCTGCCTGCCTTTGAGCAGACAGATAACATGCGCACCATAAGGATCAACGACCAGCACCGCAGGCTCTTGCTCTGATTGCTTGAGAATATGGCTAAGCGCATGAACAGCAGCACTTGTGGAGCTGATAAAAATATGGGTTTCAAAGGCAGTAAAAATGCCACGCAACAGCTCGGAAAGACGCTCAAAAGGCTGACAGTCCATGGGGCGAAAGGCTGCTGGTGTAAAAAGCGTGAGCGTATGTTTTTGGGCAAGCTTACGTGCGAGAGGAAGGCTTTCCGGCTGAAGAATATAACAGGCAGCAGGAGGAAATTTTTGGGCACACGCAGTGGTGCTCTTTTCTCCTGCCGCCGTGGTTTCTGTTTCCCGCGTCCGTGTGGCGGGAGTATTCCAGCTAAAAGGAGACTTGGCTGGCGGCATTCAGGGTACGCTCAAAGTCCATTTCAGAGTGGACGAAAGAAATCATGCCTGTTTCATATGCTGATGGTGCGAGCAGAATGCCTTGATCACGCATGTGTTTGTAGAATGTCGTGAACAGGCGGGCGTCAGCTTTTTGGGTATCAGCAAAGCAGGTGACAGGTTCTTCACAGAAATAGGGGCAGAACATGGAGGCTATTGTAGGCATTTGGATGGGAACGCCCTTGCCCTCCAGGATGTTGCGCAGCTCATTGGCAAAAGTGGCACTGCGCTGTTCCAATGCCTCATAGTCAGCGCTTTTGAGAATACGGAGTGTCGCCAGACCAGCAGCCATGGCCAGTGGGTTTCCAGAGAGTGTTCCCGCCTGATAGACATCACCGCTGGGGGCGATACGCTGCATATATTCTTTTTTGCCACCAAAGGCACCAACGGGCAGACCGCCGCCAACAATTTTGCCAAAGGTTGTCAGATCAGGAACAATACCAAAACGTCCCTGTGCGCCAGCAAAAGCAAGACGGAAGCCTGTAATGACTTCGTCGAAAATCAACAGGGCACCATGCTTGGTGCAGAGCGCGCGCAGCCCTTCAAGAAATCCTGCTTTGGGAAGTACAAGCCCCATATTGGCAGCAACCGGCTCAACAATAACAGCAGCAATCTGATCACCGTGAGTACGGAAAAGCTCTTCTGTCTGCTCAAGATCGTTATAAGGTGCGAGCAGGGTGTCAGCGACAACATGAGCAGGAACCCCAGGGGTGCCAGGAATGGCAAGAGTTGCGACTCCAGAGCCTGCGGCTGCCAGGAAAGAATCTGCATGTCCATGATAGCAGCCCGTAAACTTGATGAGTTTATCGCGCCCTGTAACCGCACGCGCCAAACGGAGAGCGCTCATGGTTGCTTCCGTTCCAGAATTGACCATGCGCAGCATTTCTACTGAGGGGAGGGCGGCGGTGATTTCTTCAGCCAGTGTGACTTCATCAGGGCAGGGAGCACCATAGCTTGCGCCACGTGCAGCGGCTTCCTGGATGGCTGCTGTGACAAGGGGGTGACTGTGACCGAGAATCATGGGTCCCCAGGAGAGAATAAAATCAATATAGGTATTGCCGTCCACATCCATAAGATGTGATCCTTGTCCCTTAAAGATAAACAGGGGAGTGCTGTCGACATTGTGACAGGCGCGCACAGGACTGTTGACGCCTCCGGGAATCAGTGTGGAGGCTTTGTCAAAGTAAAGCTGCGAGGTATTGGTATTCATAGAGTATCCTTGGCGATATATGAAAATTCTGCGCTATATTAAAAGTAGGTCATGGAAATTTTTTTATACTCTTTCAGGCTGGTCAGGATAGCATGTTCCTGCAAAGGAGTTGTCTGTGTGAGATGTGTAATGACATCAAGACATTCTTCCCATGTGCGACCATGAATCATGGTGTACAGTGTATAAGGCCAGTCCTGTGCTGATGAGGGGCGATAGTAGGCATGAGAAATATTCGGATGCTGGGCAGCACATTCGCCACAGGTGTCAATCAGCTCCTCTGCAATGCGCCAGGCTACCATGGCATTGTGTTTCCAGGCGGTTTTCTGATGCTTGATACTGGCACCAAAGCGTCTGATGGCGCCATTGTCACGAAGGCGCAACAAGAGCGAAAGAACATCTTCTTCTGTGCAGCCTACTTCTTTGGCAATCGCCGCATAAGGTTCAGGCACGTCAGGGAGATTGCTCTGCACAATGCGCAGAATATGTTTTTCTGTAGCGGTAAACTGCATAGGATTCTATTCCTGATTTAAAGGAGAAGATGCATGCCTATCATTTTTTTTGCGAATAGACAACGTTCTCATGGTGCTTGAGGGCGTGCCAACTGCTCCAGGAATAGAGAAAGAGAGCTATCCAAATGCAGATAAAGGTAATCAGCGTTTCAAAGGGGAGGGATTCCTGAAGGAAAAAGAGACCGATAAGCAGCGTCATTGTGGGGGAGAGGTATTGAATAAGACCCAATGTGGAATAGTGTAGATGACGGGAGGCGTAGGTAAAGAGGAGTAAAGGCGTTGCAGTGGCAATGCCAGAGGCGATGAGGAGAAATTGTTCTGTGGGGGATGCGGAGAAAAAGTGTCCCTGCCCTGTACTCTCCAGCCAGACAAGATATGTCGCAACAGGTACAAACAAGAGACAGGTTTCCAGAAAAAGCCCTGGAGTGGCATCTATGGCAGCGGTTTTGCGCAAGATGCCATAAAGGGAAAAAGAAGAGGCGAGCACGAGAGCCAGCCAGGGGAAAGAGCCATAGAGGAGCAAGGTGTAGAGTACACCTGCTGCGGCGATGGCAATAGCGAGCCATTGCAAGGGAAGAAGGCGCTCTCTCAGAAAGAAAAAAGCCAGCAGCACATTAAGAAGTGGATTGATAAAGTATCCCAGGCTTGCTTCCACAACGCGATGGGTGCTGACGCCCCAGATAAACAATCCCCAGTTCAGACTGATAAGCAAGGCTGTTGTGAAGAGGCGGAGCACTATAGCTTTTGTGTGACAGGCTGTAATGGCAGCGGGCAGGCGCTTGGTAAACAGAAGAAAAGGAAGCAAAAAAAAGAAAGACCAGAAGATGCGGTGCAGTAAAATCTCAAAAGGTGGAATAACCGCAAGAGCATCCCAATAGAGTACGAGCAGCCCCCAGAGTGCGAAGGCTGTGAGTCCGGCGGTGAGACCGGAAAAAGGTTTGGGGGGTTGATAGGAAGGCATCAAAAAAAGCGACCGATTCTCATAGAATCGGTCGCACCTAACGCATTAGCGATTAAAAGAGCGGGTGAAGAGTGCCTGAATCGCTTCACGGGCATTGTCTTCCAGAAAACGGGTACCGGTAGCCGTGAAGTGTGGGTATTCAATGCAGGGAGATTCTACTGAATGCCAGGAGTCTTTTTGCCAGGTGAACCAGCCATTCTTGGTTTGGTCAAAGACAAGCAAAGACTTATTGCAGATTTTGGCAAACTCTGCTCCCCAGCCAGTCCCACCTTTGACGGTATTGTCTGGCTGGATGCTGCCAACGACAAAAATTTGAGTACCGCTGCTGATCTGCCAGCAGATGGACTGGAGTACCTTGCGAAAGAGTGGGGCGCGTGTGTATTCACGGCTCATGAGTTTGGAGACATACGTCAGGCTGACATCCTTGAGGGCAAGCTCTTCAGATGTCAGAACACGTACACCGCGTTTACGTTCTATTTGGTGGCCTTCGAAGCTATAATTCACTTCTTCGATGCCCCAGCCTTCGGCCAGCGCTCCGAAAAACTGTTCCGCTCCCACGGCGCCGCCGCTGTAGAGTACGCATTGTTTGGGATCAAGCATAGAGTGGTCTCCTCATATGGAATTCATTCCGCCTTTTGCCGGATATATGGATGTTTTCCGGTGCGGTAACAGGGTCTCCCTGTTGAGTACATAAAGCTGGTGAGCCAGGCAGGAAGGTATTCCTATTGGCAAAAGCACCGTGATAAAAGCTTTCTCTAGCATAGCGTGAGCTTTTTATGTGTGCAAGTCTATAGTTTGTGAGATGGCTTTTATTTTTCAAATAGGGGGCAAAGAGCAAAAAAAAACCCCGGCGGGAGCCGGGGCAAGTGTGCTTTTCCCTCGATAATTAAAAACGTGGGGAACGGGGAGCACGGGGTTTTGCTTCATTAACCCGCAGTGTGCGTCCACCGAAAGCGCTGTTGTCCAATGCTTCAATAGCGGCAGTAGCTTCAGGATCGTCCATTTCGACGAAACCAAAACCACGCGCACGACCGGTTTCACGATCGTTAACCAATTTGACGGAAAGCACCTTGCCGTAGCTGGCAAAAAGCTCTTGAACCTGATCTTCTGTGGCAGACCAGGGCAGGTTGCCTACATAAATAGACTTGGGCATGAAAACATCCTCTCAAAAAAGCTGCTCAAAAAAAGCCGCGAATATCCCTGCGCTTGAAAACCAGCAAACCACTTGACTGGAGCGAAGGCCGGTAGTACAATAACCCTGCTTCTTTGTCCTCTTTGACTGTTTATTTGGTACAGATTCCATGTATTTCTCATTTCCAGTTGACGATCACGCATCTCACACTAACACATATGTCGCTTCGTTTACTTCCGAAGTCCTTTCGAATGTGCGGATCTGCATTGTTGCGCCGAT
>CAMTOM010000115.1 GCA_947074125.1 uncultured Desulfovibrionaceae bacterium | reverse complement strand
CGCTTGCGCCTCATGGCTGTGGGGGCTTCTCTCCAGAGTACTGGCAATGCAGAAGACTACACAGAAGTACGTGCTCCGCTTATTATCACACCACAACTTCCACTCATGGTAAGTCCTGGTGATATCTTTGATGGAGCGGTTGCTCTCTCCAACCAGATGAAAGACAGTGGCGCCAATAAAACATTCCAGCTTAAGGTGGAATCAAACAATGCCTTCACACTTGAAACGCCTTTGCCAGCCAGTATTGCTATTGACGAAGGCGATGAAAAGGTCATTCCTTTCCGCATAAAAGTAAATGATGTCCCAGGCAATGCGGATATGCTTTTTACCGCTTCTGATACGAATGGACAGCACACTATCAAACGTGCCGTCTCAACTTCAGTACGTCCGGCTTCTCCCAGACGCATGACAACAGCGGCTGGCACAACAAAAGAAAGTATGCAGATCACAACAGATCGCTCTCTCTATCCTTTTGAGGTGCAGTCCTCTGCCTCTGTTTCATCCCTGCCTCTGCCTCTCGTACAGGGTATGTTGCGCTATCTTGATTCGTACCCTTATGGATGTACGGAACAGGTCATCAGCCGCGCTTTCCCCTATCTTGTACTGTATAACCGTCCAGAATTGCTGGTGCATAGTGGACGTTCCCTCAAGCAGGTACACGAAACACGCGATGCCATTATCAGTGCTGCCCTGCAAAAAATACAGGAAAGCAGCTCATACCAGGGTGTTCGCCTCTGGCCTAACAGCAATCAATACCCACTACTGACAGTCTATGCCGCAGACTTCCTGCTCACTGCACGCGAAATGGGAGTTGGTATCCCAGGAGGCACACTGGATCTTATCTGCAATAGAATAGCCCAAATGGTGGATCAGGCTCCAGAAAGCCTTTCTCTGGCCTCAACCCATGCCTATGGCATCTGGGTACTCACAAGAGAAGGACGGGTAACAACACGCGCCATAGGCATTCTTGAAAACTACCTTAAGCGTGAATCTCCCAACTGGTCTGGCTCTATTATCGCATCCTTCCTCAATGCCAGTAAAAAAATCATGCATATGGATGTTCACAATGCTGTAGACCTCCAGCAAAAGCCCTTCACACCAGATCGCTATGGCTGGTTTGACCCTCTTTCCATGTACGCGTTACAGGCAACACTTCAGGCCCGTCACTTCCCTGATACGAAAAAAACAGGTAATGACCCCACGCCAACAGAAGAAGTTCTCTTAAACATGCTTCTGGCATCATTACAGAAGAATGCCTATCCGACCTTCTCAGCGGCTCAGGGTATCAGAGCTCTTATGAGCATTTCCCAGACAAACACGGCAAATATGGCAAACCTGCAACTGAGCTGTACCAAAGGAGCAGACGACATAGCCGTTCTACAGCCTGGAGCCTCTTCCTTGCAATTGGATGCCCCTACCTGTGAATCTTACCAGATTGATGTTCCGGCAGAGAATAGCACTTCCTGGTACTGGCTGACCACCACAGATGGTTTTGACCGTACGCCACCAGCTACTGCGGTTTCCAAGCGCATGGAAGTCTACATGGAGCTTGTGGATGCTGAAGACAAGCCTCTCACAACTGTCCGCCAGGGCGATAAGGTACGTATGCGTATCAGAGCAAAGGCACTTGGAGGCAAGAGTATGCCCAATAGTGTGTTGCTCTCTCTGGTACCCGGAGGCTTTGAAATGGATATGACTGAAGAAGTCTCCACTACTAATGTTGAACACGCTGAACGTCGCGAAGATCGTATGATACTCTTCACCACACTTCCTTCAGATGGCGAGTTCCGTTACAGCTATCCTTTGCGTGCTGTAAACAAGGGAACATTTGTACTGCCTCCGGCTCATGCAGAAGCCATGTATGATCCAAGCGCCTATGCAGATGCTGCCGCAGGAAGTATTGTTGTAGAATAAAAAAATATGACACCAAGAGGGAGAGGAAACCTGAACCGGATAATAAACGCAAAAGGTTTCCTTTCCCTCACGTTATGAAGAATACATATACCCAATTATGAAACTGTCTTGATAGCATGGCAGCAAAAGAAAAAGTCCCTCCCCACTATCTTCATGGCAACACCATCCATACAGACATATTTCCATAGCATAGGAAAAAGATGCTGGCATTCCAAAATATGCCGCTTTTTTCTCGCTACATGCGGCATCGTCAGCCTTATTTGGCTCATACTGATCTGCATCCCTCCTCTCCCTTTGCTGGAAGGTGTTCCCTTTTCCCGCATCATTCTTGACAGGAATGAACATCTTCTGCGCCTTGGCCTTTCGGCAGATGAAAAATACCGCCTGCGAGTCACACTCGATGAAATAAATCCAGAAGCCGTCAGCGCTCTTCTACTGTATGAAGACAGACATTTTTATGCACATCCAGGCGTCAATCTTTTTTCTTTACTGCGCGCAACAAAAGACCTGCTCTTCAAGGGAAAAAGACGCATGGGAGGCTCGACTATCACCATGCAGGTCGTACGCCTGCGCCATCAGCTCCATACAAGCACATGGCGCGGCAAACTCTGGCAAATCGCACTCGCACTCCATGCAGAGCGTCACTATTCCAAGCAGCAACTACTGGAAGCCTATTTTAATCTGGCGCCTTATGGAGGCAATATTGAAGGTATTGCCGCCGCTGCTCACATCTACTTCAAAAAAACACCCCAGCAAATCAGTCTTGCAGAAAGTCTTGCCCTGATCCCCATTCCCCAGAATCCACCACACCGATCCCCTTTGAAAGGAAGCAGCTTCGATAGCGCCCGCTTGCGCCTGTACCAGATGTGGCGCGCAATCCATCCCGACGCATTACTGCCCACTGCCACCGACACCAGTACGCTGCCCCGCCTGCGTGTCTTCACTCCCGCGCAACTTCCCTTTGAGGCACCACATATCAGCAGCGCCTTACTTAAGGCTCCTCTGCACAAAGAGCGTATCATCACAACAATACAGCGTGATATGCAACACCTGCTGGAAAGCATACTTTCTCATTTTACCGCTCGCAGACATATGTATGACGTACACAATGCTGCCGCACTGCTACTGCACAATCCCACCATGGAAATTCATGCTCTGGCAGGCTCCGCCAATTTCCACGATGCGAGTCTTCAGGGACAAATAGACGGAACACTCGCCCGACGCTCTCCAGGCTCAACACTCAAACCCTTTATTTACGCTCTGGCTCTTGATCAGGGGCTCATACACCCACACAGCCTGATGCTGGATTCTCCACGCAGCTTTGCCGGTTATGACCCTGAAAACTTTGATAAAAACTTTCGCGGCCCTCTTTCTGCAACTGAAGCACTCAAAAGCAGTCGAAATCTTCCCGCTATCGAACTCGCCTCAAAACTGCAAGCACCTAATTTATATGAATTCCTTGCACAATCTGCGATACGCTTGCCTCATGATGAAAACTATTATGGTCTGGCACTTGTGCTTGGAGGTGCCGAAATCAATATGCGAGAAATGGCACAACTCTATGCCATGCTCGCCAATCAAGGACTTTTCCGAACCGCAACCCTCCTTCGCGATACACCACTGCCCTCGCCACAACGTATGCTCTCACCTGAAGGCAGTTATATCACCCTCAACATGCTACAAGAACAAGGGAGCAGCGCCTCGCTTCCCTATTATCTGAAAACAGGCACTTCAAATGGCTTTCGCGACGCCTGGGCAGCAGGAATCCTTGGGCAGTATACGGTGATCGTCTGGCTTGGTAATTTCAACAATAAACCCAACCCTCTTTTTGTTGGCGGTGAGCTGGCAGTTCCTCTCTGGAAAGAGCTTGCCTCTGCCTTGCAGTATTCATTTACACTACAAGATACCATACAAAAGCAGCGCGCGGATTTGAATATGCTAGAAATTGACGTCTCCAGGGCAACAGTAGACACCGATCCCGCAACATGGAGACTACACACACCAAGCCGGTAAACTCCGCTCAAATTGCGTATCTGCATAACATCATTGCGTGAAAAAAAAAAGATTCACAAGGCGAAGGGAAAGAGCGCCTGCATAGCTGATGCAGAAAAAACACGAGAAGAAGTGTGGGAATTCTGGCCTTCAGAAATGCGCCAGCTTTTTCTTCGTGCGGGCATTTACAAGGCCTTGCCCCCCCCCTTTCTTCCTCAGTGCAAAGAACAGGGATCGCACCACATTGCGGTAGGAAAGGCACCACGAATTCTACAACCTAAAAAAGATGTCCGCTATCATATACGTTTTTCTGACAGTACACGAAATAATATCCCCCTTGCCGCAAGCCTGGATGCCGACGCTACACATGTTTACTGGTTTGCCGATGATCGATTTATCGGTCAAAGCACACCAGAAGAGCAGCTCTTGTGGACACCACAAGCAGGTGTAGTCACACTTCGTGCTGTGGATAATCTTGGACGAGCCACACATCAGAAAGTTGTTATTGAATCTTTGCCATGAAAAATCCCACGCTGCGCAACAACGTGGGATTCTAAAATATCTGAGAATCTTACTCAGCAATATAACATTCGACGTAAAGTGTAAGAGTATCAGCCCAGTCACATAAGAACGCTACCCCTCTTTGGCAGATACATCAGCCGATGCCGACTCGGTCTTTGCTTCAGGAAGAACTGGAGGCTGTAGGGGAGAAGATAAATCCATATGCAAAAGCTTCTCTTTGAGACCTGCTGGCATCTTTTTCCCCAATAAGCTGTATACCCATTCCATCTGGGCAGGCAAACACACTCGCCGCAAGTCATAATGACTGCGCGCAAATGCTCTGGCATTTTTCCCCAGTCTGGCGCGTTTTTCAGGATCAGCCAAAAGCGCACAAATCTCACGTGCAAAACCCTGAGGATCAAAGAAGTCCACAAGAACACCTGTCTTGCCTGGTTTGATGGCCTCATGCAAAGGCGTCGTATCACTGGCAACAATAGTGCATCCAATACTCATCGCCTCAAGCAGACTCCAGCTCAACACAAAAGGATATGTCAGGTACACATGCACAGAAGAGATCTGCAACAATGAAATAAAATGCTGGTAGGGAAGACGTCCAAGGAAATGAACGCGATTCCAGTCTTCATCAGAAATCTGGGGACGTACCTCGTTCGTCAGACGCTCACGCCATGTTGAACCATCTGCCGGCTTTTCGCTATAGCCAGACTCTGTTCCCCCAACAATGAGAACTCTGGCATTGGGACGCTGACGCAAAATTTCCGGCAACGCCCGCATAAACACATGAAAACCACGTACAGGCTCAAGATTGCGATTCACAAAAGTGATAATTTCATCATCGCGTGTGATCTTGATCTTGTCATTGATCGTCATAAAAATGTCAGGATTTGGCCTCAGTACATCAGTATCAATACCATCATGAACAACTTTTATCTTTGATCGAAAAGGCTTTGGAAACGAGTTCGCCTGCCAGATTGTGGGGGCAATGCCGCCATCAGATCGGAAGAGCGTCGTGTAGGGAAAGAGTGTACGCCCTGGTGTAGATCGCGGTGGTCGCCGCATCAACAAGAGAAGCACAGTATGTCACGTGTCGCACTGTCTGGATACCGACATCGCGACACGACGAGACACGGCGAGCGAGAGCAGCGAGACCG
>CAMTOM010000114.1 GCA_947074125.1 uncultured Desulfovibrionaceae bacterium | reverse complement strand
AATAAGGGGAAATCCGAAAATATTGTCCAGTATATCATTGATAATATTGATACTGTTTCTCTCAATGACATCGCCAGAAACTTTGCCTATCATCCCTCATATATGTCAGATCTGATAAAAAAAGAATTTGGGAAAAGTTTTACTCGCATACGATTTGAAAAAAGGATGGAAAAGGCGGCTGTGTTAATCACAGAAACAGAACTATCCATATATGAAATCGCCCTTATTCTTGGCTATACAAGCAGTAGTAATTTTTATAAAGATTTTAAGACATACTTTAAGGTTTCGCCGCGAAAATATCAGAAATAATGTATAGAGCTTTGCTCAAATCGCCAAAAAACTTTAACGAAAACATTAACCTTTATTATCACACAATTGCAACTAAAAAGATCAACAAATAGGGACAGTTATGAATCCACACCCTCAAGCTGGACACTTGCCTACAGAGAAAGACCTTGTTCATATACCAAGTCTTATGGCAGCTTATTACACCTTATTCCCAGATCTTAAGGAACCTTCCCAACAGGTCAGCTTTGGTACGTCAGGGCATCGTGGTTCTTCATTGCAGCACACTTTTAATGAGCAGCATATCTGTGCCATCACACAAGCAGTGTGTGACTACCGCCAGAGTAATAGCATCACGGGACCGCTTTTTCTGGGGATGGATACTCATGCTCTGTCTGAAGCAGCCTGCCGTACCGCTCTGGAGGTATTGGTAGGAAATGGAGTACAGGTTTTTATCGCAAAAGATGGTGCCTATACCCCTACACCGGCAGTTACCCGCGCCATATTACGATGAAATAAGGGCAAAACGCGAGGCTTTGCCGATGGTATCATCATTACTCCCTCACACAATCCACCACAGGATGGCGGGTTCAAGTATAATCCTCCCCACGGTGGACCAGCAGAAAGCACTGTCACAAAACAAATAGAAAAACGTGCCAATGAGATTTTATGCAACAATAACAATGCCGTCGCACGTCAGGTCCTTTGCGATGCCCTCACATCTCCACTGGTACGTGAGCATGATTTCATTCAGGAATATGTCAATGATCTATCCCTTGTGTTAAATATGGAAGCCATAGCGGCTGCGGGCATTCGCCTGGGAGTAAATCCCTTGGGGGGTGCGAGCCTGGCTTATTGGGAACCCATCGCCGAGCGCTACAAGCTCTCCCTCACCATGGTGAACAAGACCATTGATCCAACATTCCGCTTTGTTCCCTGTGACAAAGATGGCAAGATACGAATGGATTGCTCATCACCTTATGCCATGAAGGAACTCCTCAATACACGATCAGACTTTGACATTTCCTTTGGCTGCGATCCTGATTCCGACAGGCATGGTATCGTCACACCGGATGGTTTGATGAATCCCAACCATTATCTTTCTGTTGCTGTCTGGCATCTGTTTCGCCATCGTCCACAGTGGTCAGCAACAACAGCAGTAGGAAAAACTCTCGTCACCAGTTCCATGCTGGATCGTGTTGCCGCTGCTCTTGGACGCAATATCCTTGAAGTTCCTGTGGGATTTAAGTGGTTTGTACCTGGGCTGCTTGAAGGAACATGCGGCATTGGCTGCGAGGAAAGTGCTGGTGCTTCCTTCCTCTGCCATAATGGGGAAGCATGGACAACAGATAAGGATGGTCTTCTTTTGTGTCTCTTGAGCGCAGAAATTATGGCCACAGAAGGAAAGTCTCCCTCTGTCATCTACAAGGAATTAACAGAACGTTTTGGCACTCCCTATTACCAGCGGACGGACTCACCAGCAGAAGGGCGCACTCGCGAACTTCTTTTGGGACTGGATGGACAAAATGTGCATCTCACAAGCGTTGGCAATTCCCCTGTTACCAATATTCTGACAAAAGCTACGGGAAACAATGAATCAATAGGGGGAGTCAAAGTTGTGACTGAAGATGGCTGGTTTGCAGCACGTCCTTCAGGCACGGAAGCGGTTTGCAAAGTATATGCAGAAAGTTTCAAAAGCGAAGAGCATCTGCACAGCATCCAGGCTGACGCATCGCATTTCATGCAGCAACTCGTAACAGAAAAAGACTAACAAAGCATAGCAAACAAAGAAGGGAAGCCGCTGCACGTGAGCAGGCTTCCCTTCTAATAACAATAATGCATTACAAAATATAAAGTTTTACTTTAACTCCTACAAGTTAAAGAGCTTGTTTAACTCTTCTGATGTCAGCTCCCGCACCTCTCCCACTGCAAGCCCGCCAAGCTGCAATGCCCCTTGAGATACACGCACCAGGCGTAAAATCGTCAAGCCCAAATCCCTGCACATGCGACGTATCTGCCGATTTATCCCCTGTGAAAGCACCATTTCCAGCATCGTTGCTTTTTGCCCTTCCTGAGGAGGTAGCACTCTGACCTTGACCGGAGCGAGTTTTTCTCCTTCAGCCAGTGTCATGCCACGTCGCATAGACTCCAGCATCGTATCTGTCACTTTTTCTCGCACGCTAACATGATATGTTTTGGAAAGATTATGGCTGGGGTGCGTCATTTTTTGGGCAAAAGCGCCATCATTTGTCAGCACAATAAGCCCTTCAGAAAAATAATCCAGCCTGCCTACAGGGTATAAGCGGATACCGCGCCAGCGCTCAGGCAAAAGATCCAGCACAGTCGTACGTCCTTCAGGGTCGCTCACAGTACATAAGGTGTGGATTGGCTTGTGCACCATAATATAACAATGTGCCGTCTGTAATGGTAATACCTTCCCATTCACGATAACAGTGTCTTTCCCCGCATGTACCCGCACTCCCATATCCCGAACAATTGCACCATTCACAGTAACACAACCATTTTGAATAAGTGTATCGGCTTTACGGCGGGAGCAAATGCCAGCATCCGCCAAAGCCTTGTTAAGGCGAATGCCATCAGGCATCTCAGTAGAAGCACCCCTCGCTTCAGATTTGGAAGCATGAGAAGGAGCAGGCGTTTTTTTCTGATGAGAAGAAGAGGGCGTGACATCTTTTCTTGTTTTCCTTTCAGAACAAGAAGGCGTCGTCGCGGAAGGATGGTAAGGTGAGCGCGATACTTTGTTCATAATATAGACCATGTCCTCAAATATTTTAAAAAATGTGCCCTAAGTATGGTTATGGGTCAATCTCTATTAAAAACATTACTTTTGAAAAAATGTAAGCTCCCGCAAAAATACGCCCAGTAGAGGATATTTCATAGCGTGACTACAATTGCAAAATAGAAAGAAAGTATAGCATAATAAACATTCCATATGTGTAATATTGATAAATATCTAAAAAACGTGACCCCCCTTACATTTTAAGAATAGTGACAAACTTTGCATCGCCAGCGACAAAAAGGCACCATAAAAAAGGATGGGGGGTAGGAATTCTCACAGCAAATGCACTCTAAATATATCAGGAAAAATCCACCTCAAGAAAAGCTCCACAGAAAGATTATTTGCTGACACCACACTGACATCTCAATATTTCCACGCTTATTTTCTCATTGTTATCAATAACAATGCGTCCATAGAGAAAGGGCGCGTACACACAAAAAATCTCCAAATAATCCACATGTTGTGAACTCCTGACTTGAAAAGGGCGCTTAACAAGGAGGAGGGCGCTTATAAAAATGTGATCATCTCATTTACCTCACCTTAAATAGATAATGTCGACACGGCAATTTTCAAATTTTCTACAATAATATCATATATGTATCTCAAATATTTATTCATGTGGCTGGGTATTTCCCGTAGCTGAACACTCAAGCTCGAAGCACTCAATATCACAGGCACAAAAAGGAATTTTGAGAGAAAAAGGTATCAGTTCCTCAATGAACAATACGGAGCAATTCTTGGACAATCCCAAGCAGTCCAAAGGGAATCATAAGTGCTAACATTCCAATATTATTGTATTATATACCCATCAAGCAAAGTTCCTAAAAATATATCACTAAGAGGAATCCATTCACGGCGTAGAAAACCTCAAGAGAATGCCTACAGAGCAAAGATAAAGATGTTTGTTTCCCCAAAATATTGAGGCACAGAGATTAACACAGCAGAAAAAAGCAATCCGCCTTGAAATGAGCCAGACCATAAAAGAAGATAAAAACAATCCGTGATTTATCAATCAAAACAATGTGCGGAATGGCGATTGATCAATGGTAGATTGATAGGATTGTTTTTACGGTGGGGGCATAATTTAAGACCATACCTACTTAAAAGTTTACATAATTAACATTATGGGACAATTATAATCATAAAAATCCCATGACCTACGTATCAAAAAATAATTTTTAGACGCTCTATACGCTTCATCAAAATCTCGATTTATCTCTTTTTGGGGCTTTTTACGCTCAGCTAAAAGTACATGCTTCATATATATTTTCTTCGCATCCTTTTCATTTTTTTTACATGATTTATGGAGTTATCCTAAGTATTCATTATGACTCCTTAAAAAGTTGGACTGAATACACTCTTGCCATGTCTTTCGCCACAGCGTACATAACCAAGGTAATTTGTTGATGCCAAGGAGTTTGTGCATGGGGTTCATGAATGCCGGATGCAGTTTTACCCGTTTTCGTCTTGTCGATCCTGTTCCACAGGAATTGTGGTTACAAATACCCGAAAAATTAAAACAATTTTGCTTCAAAGATATTGATGAGCTGCCAGAAGAGCGCTCATTTGGCTGGACAAGCTTTGAAGATATGCTCGATACCAACTGGAATACCGCGCCGCCTGAAAAGGGCGCTTATATTGTTTTTTCCCTTCGTCTTGATACTCGGCGTATTCCCGCAGCTGTCATCAAAAAATACCTTCGCCTGGCTCTGGACGAAGAGAAAACGCGCCTTGCGACTCAGGGAAAAACCTTTATCGGCAGTGAGCGCAAAAAAGAGCTCAAAGAACAGGTTCTTCTCAAGCTGCGTATGCGTTTTTTACCTGTTCCGGCGGAGTTCAATGTTCTTTGGGCAACCGATACCGGAACGCTCTGGTTTGCCTCGACGCAAAGAAAGATGATTGACATGTTTACAGACCTCTTTGTGCGCACTTTTGATCTAAATATCGAACAGATGACCCCGTATAATTTAGCCATCTCAATCATGGGAGATGAGATGGCAGACAAGCTGGATCATCTTGAAGCGACACGTTTCAGTACGGAGCCTGTATGAGTGATATCCCTTACCTTGGTGAATCCACTGATGCCATTCTTGGTGAAGAATTCCTGACATGGCTTTGGTATCAGAGTGACACAGCCCCTGGCTCCTTTGTCGATAAGAATGGCGCGCCTTTTTCTGTTTCCATGGAGCAGCGTATTGTTGTTCAGGGCGGCGAGGGAGAAACTCGCGAGACGACATCTGTTTCTGGTTCTTCCTATCTTCGTGAAGCCCGTCTGGGGCTGGGAGGAGGGAAAAAAGTTTCACGCGCCCTTCTTCTGTTGGAAAAAGAAGAACTGGCCTGGCAAGTCTCACTCAACGCCGAGCATCTTTCACCCAATAGTTAAAAAACGCCCAAAATTGACATCCACGACACGGACGATGATCACTCCGCGCTCTCCCTGGCACAACTAACCCTTCTGCACACCTGCACCGACTTGCTCCTTCCCTTCTTTCT
>CAMTOM010000113.1 GCA_947074125.1 uncultured Desulfovibrionaceae bacterium | reverse complement strand
AACAGGAAGATGCGTAAAAAAGACCTTGGCCCATAAGAACAGTTAGTGAGACTCACAGTACGCACGAAACCAGCCAGAACACCTGTGATATTTCGGCCTGGTTCGTTTAATATGTGCTTTTCTCCATCTATTCCTGTTCCGCGATAAGCGCTATTGTCACTGTCCCCCCTAAAAGGCGACGCCGTGCCCGTATTGGATAGGGAAAACATATTTTTTCCAAACCGCCATTCTTGAGAAATTCCTGCCGCCTCTTCGCCATTTGCGGTGCGAGTAGCGCCAGAACAGCACGCAGGCACGCATGTGCAGGAAGCTCAAGATTCCGCTCTGCCAAAGAAAAATCCACTACAAAAACTCTACCATAATGCGCGAACGTGTGCTGTAAGATTTCTTCTGCCTCTTTTTGATCCCGCATCGCAAGATCCAGAAAAAAACAGGGAATCAGTCCAGAAGGCGACTTTGCCTCACCTTCAGCAATGGGCGAGAGCCGTGCCCAGCGGACACCAAAAGAATCCCTGGACAGCAAAGCATTACGCATACAGGCACGGGCAAAACGCCAGCACTGCCGCTCAAGATATCCACGCAAAGCCTCATCCACAACACCTTCCACCTCGCGCGATACCACATGAACAGCACAACACAGACATGCAGCGAAACGTGAATATAACGAGTCTTTTTGCATATTATGTTTTCCCTACAGAACAACCCGAACGCTGAATAAGACAAAGCAGATGGCGACGTGCTTTTTGTAAAGGATCCAAATCTGGAAGTTCTTCCATTATACGATGTACATGTCCATCCTCACACAGACGCTGACGGCTGTAAGAAAAATGCAGATCATGAATCCACGTCCCAAGCAACAAGCGAAAGTCATTCACATAATGCAAATCAGCATATGATGCCAGCTTTCCCGCCAATGCTGTTTCCACAATAATGGGAGAAAACAACTGTGGCTCGTCCTTAACGCCGAGAACGACGGCCTCGCTTTTAGCACCCGCACAACAAAGATGTTCACGCATCACGCGAAGAATATCCAACTTGTCCGCATCCCGTACCACGGCTGCCAGCAAACGCAATTCGCCTTGAATATGAGGGGGTATGGCATAGCGATTATGCATGGCAATAGCTGCTAGTATATAGGAAGCGTATGCCTCGCCTTGCAGCACTCCCGATGCTTTCAGAATCTGTGTGCCACGCAAAGCGTGATTAAAGGAAAGAGAGTCCTTGAAGGTGTGAAAACGTACATACTGTTCAAAACGGGCAACATCATGAAAAAGGGCTGCCAGCTCTGCAGCTCTCGCAAGCGGCTCGGAAAATCCTTCCGCCTGGGCAATGTGCCGCGCAATATCCCGCACCGCAAGCGTATGCTGTATTTTCAAATGCATTGGAGCCTGATCTTGCGGCGATGCCGCACATTCACGCTCAGCACGGGAAAGAAACCACTGCTCATACTGAAAAAGAGACATATTCATGGGCTTCTTGTACGTCTGGAACATACGCAAGGCAAGTGCAAAGCACAGAGAAGAAAGAGGTATGGGCACAACTCTTACAAGAACGACCTTGAGAAGGAAGAAGCTTTGTGCTAGCTTACTGTTTTTTACTGCGCATCTTACTTTCCCCTTCCTCTCTCTAAGGAATATCATGTCCAATTTTGTTCATCTGCACTGCCATACGGAATACAGTTTGCTGGACGGCGCCATTTCTCTCAAGAAATTATGTGCCAAGGCCAAAGAATTTAATTTGCCTGCGGTCGCCATTACTGATCATGGCAACCTTTTTGGTGCCGCCTATTTTGCAGCCACCTGCAAAGAATTCGATATCAAGCCCATTTTCGGCTGTGAAGTCTATGTTTGCCATGACCATACCGACAGGGAATCAGAGCGCGCCAAACAACGCCATCATCTGATTCTGCTGGCAGAAAATGAGACGGGTTACCATAATCTGATTCGCCTTGTCACCAAGGGCTACCTTGAAGGGTTTCATTACCGCCCCAGAGTAGATAAAGCCCAGCTCCGACAATATTCCGAGGGCGTAATAGCCCTTTCTGCCTGCCTTGCAGGTGAAATCCCCCGCGCACTCATGCGCAGCACGATGGATGACGCCCTGGCTCTCGCTCATGAGTATATGGATATTTATCCCGACCGTTTTTATCTGGAACTCCAATCAAACGGACTGAAAGAACAGGAAGTCCTTAACGATCGCCTGATTGAGCTTGCCCAAAAGACGGGCTTGCCTCTTGTCGCAACCAATGACTGCCACTATCTCAATGCGGATGATGTGGAGGCGCACGATATTCTTCTATGCATCCAGACGCAAAGCACTATTAATGATCCCAAGCGAATGAAATTTGACACGCGAGAGCTTTACTATAAATCACCGCAAGAAATGGAAAAAGCCTTTGCCCATGTGCCAGAGGCTCTGAGCAATACAGTACGCATTGCTGAGATGTGCTCTGTCAAACTTGACTTTGGCAATCACTATTTTCCGCAATACAAGCTTCCTGAAAATGTAACCATTGAAGAAGAATTTCGCAAACTTGCTGAAGAAGGACTCGAACGCCGCCTGGAAAAACATCCAGACAAAGACATTCTTGACCCCGCCATCTACCGCGAACGCTTGCAATATGAAATCAGAGTTATTTTGGAGATGGGCTTTCCGGGTTATTTTCTTATTGTGCAGGACTTCATTAACTGGGCCAAGAATCAAGGAATTCCCGTTGGCCCTGGGCGTGGCTCTGCCGCCGGTTCACTGGTGGCATGGGCGCTGCGCATTACCAACATTGCTCCCCTGCCCTATAATTTGCTTTTAGAGCGCTTTTTGAATGTCGAACGCGTCTCGCTTCCCGATATAGATGTGGATTGTTGCGAACGCCGCCGCCCTGAAGTTATTCGCTATATGGTTGATACCTATGGCGAAAACGCCGTTGCCCAAATCACCACTTTGGGAAAGATGAAAGCCCGCGCTGTCGTACGCGATGTGGGACGCGCTCTGGGGCTTTCTTTTGCCGATACCGACCGTATCGCCAAGCTTATTCCCGAAGACCCAAAAATGACCATTCAAAAAGCGCTCAAGGCAGAACCGGAACTGGGCAAACTTCTTGAAATGGACGTGCGCGTTAAAGAGGTGATTGATACTGCACTCCGTCTGGAAGGACTTTCCCGACACGCCTCCACTCACGCGGCTGGTCTTGTTGTTTCCCCCAAGGCAATGGATGAATACCTGCCCCTTTACCGTGGGAAAAAAGGCGAACTTGTCACCCAGTTTGATGGCCCCATGACGGAAAAAACAGGACTGGTGAAGTTCGACTTTCTGGGCTTGAAAACCATGACCCTCATCCAGGATACTCTGGACAATATCACACAGCAGGGTCTGATTGCCCCCGACCTCGACAATCTTGCCCTTACCGATACCGCCACATACGACCTTTATGCCCGTGGTGATACTGATGGTATTTTTCAGGTAGAAAGTTCAGGCATGCGCCAGTACTTGCGCCAGCTTCGTCCATCCTGCTTTGAAGATATTATCGCCATGCTGGCTCTTTACCGTCCAGGCCCTCTTGGTTCTGGCATGGTGGATGAGTTCATTAAACGCAAACACGGTCAACTGCCCGTCATTTATCCTGTGGAGTCACTCACAGACTGTCTCAAAGACACCTATGGGGTTATTGTCTATCAGGAACAGGTCATGCAGATTGCGCAGATTGTCGCCAACTACACTCTTGGGGGGGCAGACCTGCTGCGACGGGCAATGGGTAAGAAAAAAGCCGAAGCCATGGCTGCCGAACGTGAAAAATTCGTCACAGGAGCTTCAGAAAACAGCATAGAAAACACAAAGGCCAATGAAATTTTTGACCTTATGGAAAAATTTGCTGAATACGGTTTCAATAAATCCCACTCCGCTGCCTACGCTCTTATCTCTTATTATACAGCATACCTGAAGGCACACTTTAAAGTTGAATTCATGGCGGCTTTGCTCAGCTCTGAAATGAGCAATCAGGATAAACTCCTCAAATACATCTCAGCCTGTAAAGATATGGGTATTATGGTCTCGCAGGCCTCGGTCAACAGAAGCTTGCGGGCATTCACAGCGAAGGATGGGATTATCTACTTTGGCCTTGGCGGCATCAAAAATGTAGGCGATGAGGCCATTCGCGAAATTGTAGAGAATCGGCAAAATGACGGTGAGTATACTTCGCTTTTTGACATGGCCTGTCGGGTAAATCTGCGTAAAGTGACCAAAAGGGTTTTGGAATCACTTATCAAGGGTGGAGCCTGTGACTGCTTCAATGTCACACGCGCCGCCATGCTGGAAAGCATGGAAAAAGTACTCGTCCGCGCACAAAAAAAGGCTAAGGAAAAAGATTCAAATCAAGTATCCTTACTCGGACTCACCCCACAAACTGAAAGCGCGCCACGCTCTGGCATCGGCATCGACTGCCCAGAACAGGATCTGCCTGAAATGAGTAATGAGCTCAAACTGCGCGCGGAAAAAGAAGCGCTCGGCTTCTTTCTGACCAGCCACCCACTGCAACCCTACCGGCGTGAAATTGAACGACTTGGACTGGCCACACTGGAGGATGTTCGGGAACTCTCGCCAGGTACAGAATGCCGTTGTGCCGTACTCGTCACCAGCGTCAAGAAAGTTTATACCAAAACAACAGGCGAGCCAATGGCTTTCGTCACTATTGAAGACCTCACAAGCCACGGTGAAGCAACATTTTTTTCTCGTGTGTATGATGAAAATACCCGTCAGCTACTGGACTCCGATGCCCCCCTCTATATGGAAGCACGTATCAGCACCCAAAATGCCGATAGCCGCACCGATGAGGATTCAGAGAATGAAGAAAAAATGCAGGAACTCAAGCTTATAGGTATCAAAGTCATACCTCTGGCAGAGGCCTGCCAGGCAAATAACACCCCTGTCTGCATCCAGATTCCCACAAACCGCCTTGATACACATTCCATTACCCGCCTCAAAGATATTCTGGAAGCATATAAAGGCAAAGTGGAAACGGAAGCTCTGGTTGTTATTGATGATCATCAGTGCCTCCTCAGTCTTGGTTCACAGTTTTCCGTAACGCCTGGCCCAGACCTGGACACCGCCCTCCGCGAGTGGCGGACATAAGCCAAACACACTACAATAGGCTCTAAGACACCAATTTCTTCACATAGCGGGCATTCATTCTAATCATCGTATTGCAAAACAAACGATACAGAAAGAAATCTTCCCTACAACGCAAGACGTGCCCAAATAACCCCCGCATGATGGGTTCATACAACAAAAAGAGCACCGTAAAAACGGTGCTCTTTTCTATCTTTATTAAAGAGATGGTACTTATTTCTCCAGTCCGCGTCTTTCCCAAAGTTTCATTTCACGCATCTTTTTGCGACGCTCACGCTGCAATGACTTGCACACTAAAGGCATAGTCTTTTTATAACCATATTTTTCTTTGTATTCGTTAGGTGTCAAGCCATGTGAGGCAAGATGCTTCTTGGTAAGAATGCGAAAAGACTTGCCGCACTCCATACAGACAATTGATTTTTCTTTAATTGCCTTTTTGCTGTCCAGGGTTACCTCACTGGTCACCTCAAGAGGACTTTCTCCTCCGTCACGAATAC
>CAMTOM010000112.1 GCA_947074125.1 uncultured Desulfovibrionaceae bacterium | reverse complement strand
GCCCATATTTTTCGCGACACAGAGGGCAGGCGATGTCATGCACAATAGCGGCAGTCTCAAGGCGTTCTTGTGTTTGACTGTCCAGCCCTTCCTGCTCTCCAATTGTTTTTGCCAGTGCGTACACTTTCAGGAAATGATTGATGTCGTGCAGACTGCCATTATATAATTCAATCATTTTTTTTACCGCATGGCTGGTTTTCATTGTTTTGCTGCTCCTTGATCGGGGATGCGTATAACATTTCTATGGGAAAAGGTTTGCATGAGAGACGGGTATTCTTGTGCAGTGGGGTGTTGCGTGTTTATTCCTGACTCCAGAGCAGCTCTCTGTGCTGGGCAGATGTAGTATATGCCGCGATTTGTCCCAGCGTGAATGCCCACATGTCAGCCTTGTGTATTGTGGCAGAAGATCTTGTATTGTGCGTGTGCCATGCCCGATACCATTCCGCAGTATAGCGCAGGCATTCTTCAAATTGAAGTGTGGCGTGCCACTGGAGCAGACGCTGCGCTTTATCACAGTTAAGCGAAAGAAACGTACATTCAGGGTGAGGATGCGGTGTTGTTGCAGAGTCTGCCATAGTATTGGGTATAACCATGGAAAGATCTGTGTTCGGTGTCACATGGGCAGGATTTTCTGAAAAGAATGTGCTCTGGTGGGTATTTGACTCCACAGTTATGGAAAGTCCGTCCCAATGATGCTTGAGTTCTTCTGTGACATGAGAGACGGTGTGCTCTTCACAGGCATGAGGCGCAAAATTGAAAGCCTCGCCATGCAGTGCCTTTTCCCCTGCAAAGAGGCGGGCACCCAACCAGAGATAGCCAGAAAGTGGTTCAAGCACATGCTGCCAGGGGCGTATACCATGAGGGTTGCGCAGGCTAAGAGGGGTGTTGCTGACCCATGCACGCACACAGTCAGGAACGATACGATCCTTTCCCCAGTCTCCACCACCAAGCACATTGCCAGCCCGCACACTGGCACAAAGAGGCGTGTGCGCATAGAAAGAGCGTGTATAGGCGTGGATAATATGTTCAGCACAGGCTTTTGAGGCGGAGTAGGGGTCATCGCCTCCCAGCGGGTCATTTTCACGATAGCCCCACAGCCACTCACGATTGGCATAGCATTTATCGCTGGTGACGCAAACAAGGGCGCGGACATCAGGAATGTGGCGCAGGGCTTCGAGGACATGTAATGTACCCAGTACATTGGTCTCAATGGTTTCAACGGGCTGTTCGTGTCCGAGGCGAACCAGGGCTTGTGCGGCCAAATGAAAAACGATTTCTGGACGAAATTCACGCATTGTTTGTGCCAGCATGGCGCTGTTGCGAATATCTCCGTCATAATGGGTAATGTATTTGTTGAGTGGCAGCAGGTGGAAAAGCGCCGGATCTGAAGGAGGTGCCAATGCGTATCCCGCAACCTCCGCACCAAGCGTATGGAGCCACGCGCAAAGCCAGCTTCCCTTAAAGCCAGTATGACCAGTGACAAAAACACGGCGTCCCTGATAGATATTACGAAACATGGCACCCTTTCTTGTTGTATATGGGGGAGTTTATGTGTGAGGTGTGTGTCCTGTGGGTGGTTAACAGGGGGCGTGACGCAACCAGAAGGCTTTTCCTCTGCTCCAGAGGTCGTTCAAGTATTGATAGTCTCGATAGGTGTCCATACATTGCCACGCTCCGGTATGGCGGTACATTCCCAACTTACCATGCGCGGCCAGTCGTTCCATGGGTTGCGCTTCCAGCTCACAAAAAGGTGTGGTGTCAAGATAGTCCAGCAGCTCTGGTTCACAGACAAAAAAACCGCCGTTAATAAAGTCGGGGAGCAGGGGTTTTTCTTCCCAGGCAACGATATTGTCCTGTGCGTCAAAGCGCGCCATGCCATAACGTGAAAAGGTGCGTATGCCTGTAAAGGTCGTTGTGAGTTGTGATGCCGTATGGTGTTGTAGCAGCGCGTGAAGGTTGACGTTTGCGAGACCGTCTCCATAGGTCAGCATAAAGCGTTCGTTGTTAAGAAGATGAGCGACTTTTTTGATACGTGCGCCTTTTCCTGTATTTTCTCCTGTATCGCAAAAGGAAATTGTCCAGGCGGGTGTGGCAAATTTTTGAGATTGATAGGTAATCGTCTCGTTTTTTTCATCTGAGATATTGTCGGCATTGCCATTACACATAAAATAGTCACGGATAGCATTGCCCATATAGCCGAGGGGCAGTACAAAGTCTGTCAGTCCATAGCGGGCATACCACTGCATAATGTGACAGAGAATGGGAATACCGCCGATGTGGAGCAAAGGTTTGGGGGTACGGACGGTTTCTTCCTGAAGGCGAATACCTCTGCCGCCACAAAGAATAACAGTCTTCACTGGAGTGGCTCTTCAGGGGGGATGTGGGTGTGGCTGGAAAGGGGCGGGGCAGACTGTTCTGTGGGGGGGCGCAGGACGGTATGAAGCGCGGATACTGCGTTGCTATGATGCTGTGTGAGCAGTGCCGTTTCAAGTTCGCTTAAAAGGCGTTCAAGACCTTCTCCGTGCAGGGCGGCTGCGGGAATGGCGTGAGGATAGCTGTCGGCAAGTATGGCTTTGCTTTCAGGGGGCAGCGCATCCCATTTGTTGAGTATGAGCAGGCGGGGAATATGTGCCAGTTCCATTTCTTCAAGGATGGTATCCACCGCGCTGAGCTGATGCTGCATTTCGGGGTGTGAGGCATCAGCCACATGAATGAGCATATCTGCCGCTTCCAGTTCTTCCAGTGTTGCGCGGAAAGCATCCGTGAGTTCTTTGGGAAGATTGCGGATAAAGCCTACAGTGTCGGTAAGGATTATTTCCCGTTCAAGGGGGAAGCGCAGGCGGCGTGTGGTAGGGTCAAGTGTTGCGAAAAGCTTGTTTTCGGCAAGAACTTCTGAGCGTGTGAGCGTATTGAGCAGGGTCGATTTGCCCGCATTGGTATAGCCCACAAGTGCGGCAAGAGGAATGCCCTGCCGTGCGCGTCGGGCACGGGTAAAGGCACGCTGCTTGCGCAGGTTTTCCAGTTCTTTTTTAATACGGGCAATGCGTTCGCGAATGCGGCGGCGATCTGTTTCCAGCTTGGTTTCGCCTGGGCCTCGTCCCCCGATACCTCCCATGAGACGATCCATAGCTCTGTTTTTGCCGGTAAGACGTGGCTGGGCGTATTTGAGCTGTGCCATTTCCACCTGCCACTGACCTGCTTTTGTCGTGGCGTGTTGCGCGAAAATATCCAGGATAAGCTGTGTGCGGTCGATAACTTTGCGTTCCGTAATATCCGCCAGGTTATGCAGTTGTGCTGGAGAGAGTTCGCCATCGAAAACAAGCATGGAGGCCTGTCCTTGCAGGGCTTGAACTTCCAGTTCCGCCATCTTCCCCTTTCCCAGAATGAATTTGGGATTGATCTGGTTGACCCGTTGCGTCATCGTTCCTACAACATGAATACCTGCGGTATGGGCGAGCTCTGTGAGTTCGGCCAGATTGCGCTCCTGTATGGGGCGTGGCAGAGGGGAAACAGAGACCAGGAGTGCGCGTGGGGCGTCTGAAGCGTGTTGTGCCTGATCAAGCGCTCTGGCGAGTTCTGCCTCCAGCGCTTCCGCATTGGCGGTAATACCCGCATCGGTATTGTCCCAGGGGAGAAGTTTTTCACGGCGATACGGGGTATTCTCAGGGTTGGGAGGGAGCAAACATGCTTGCTGCCACTGTACAGGCTCTCCCCACGGATTGACAGTAAGAACAATCACAGCATCCAAACGAAGAAAAATCATATCCTGACAGTCTTCTTCTGAAAGGCCGTCAGGCTGGAGATGCGTGTGCAGCAGGCGCAAGCCACGGAGGCGTTCTGCGCCACTGCGTCCGCGAGGAAGTGAGGGAATGAGAATGGATGTGGTATCGCCCACAATGACCATTTCCACATAACCCTTACGGTTGATAAGCAAGCCTACCTGTCGCCCTGTAGAGCGTGAAAGAGCGGCAAGTTCACGTGCCTGTTCCAGCGTATAGACAGCTTCCTGCGGGAAACGGCGACCAGAAAGGCGTGTGAGTGCCTTGATCTGACTGGGTTTGAGTCCTTGTATATTACCTTCAAGCTTGGAAATAACGTACTCCTAAGGGCGCAGGTAGGATGTAATCAGCGCATCATAGCGTGACGTTGCCGCAAAGGCTCGTGATGCCATCATCTGGCGGAAAGCAAGACTGATGTGCATACGATTGTTTTGCATTTCATCAATGGCTTCCTGATACCAGCTTGGAGAGGGCAGTACCAGAATACTGTGAAAATTTTTAGCAGCAGCTCTGATCATGCAGGGGCCGCCAATATCAATTTCTTCCACAGCCTGCTCCAAAGAAAGCTGGCGGTCTACCGCACCGGCAAAGTCGTATAGATTAACACAGACAAGATCGAAGGGAACAATTTCTTTTTCTTCCAGTGTACGCATATGTTCTGGAAGATCTTTGTTCGCCAGTATGCCAGCATGGATCTTGGGGTGCAGGGTTTTGACTCGTCCCCCAAGGATTTCAGGGAAGCCCGTAACAGCACTGACAGGAGTAACCGAAAGACCGGCTGCTTCCAAAAACTTCTGTGTGCCGCCTGTAGAAACAAGCTCCACATTATTATCATGAAGAAATGTTGCCAGTTCTTTGAGACCGCTTTTATCGGTCACACTGAGAATCGCTCGTCGAATGGGTAAAAGTTGCATAGCCGTTTCCTCCACTAATGGAAAAAGCATGTATTTCAAGGACAAATAAAGCCTAGCGTAATTTTTCCCGCCTCGCAATGGCTTGTTGGTATTTTTTCTTTGAGATATATGGGGTTGAATGTTGCGATTGGCAAGATCATGCCTCATTTGCCAAAGGAGAAAAAGCTATGCGATGTGTATCATGGAATGTCAATGGGCTGCGTGCGGTCAGTGCCAAGCCGGAATGGCGTTGGTTTCATGAAAGTGAAGCAGATATTGTGGCTTTGCAGGAGACCAAAGCGAGTCCTGAACAATTATCAGAGGCATTGCGGGAGCCAGAGGGATGGCATGCGTACTGGGCATCCAGTGAGGTCAAAAAAGGCTATTCTGGAGTGGCGGTTTTTGCCAGACAGAAGCCTCTTGCCGTTCACTATGAGTTGCCAGATCCGACGTATCAGGGTGAAGGGCGTTTACTGCATCTTGAGTTTGAACATTTCCATTATATGAATGGTTACTTCCCTAATGGAGGGGAAGAAATACTGAGCGAAACAGGCAAACCATCAGGACAGTTCAAACGTCTTTCGTATAAGCTTGGCTTTTTTGAGGCTTTTTTGCGCTATGCACAAACATGCCGCCAGACGAAACCCATTGTGGTGTGTGGTGATTTTAATATTGCGCATAAAGCCATAGATTTGGCACGTCCCCGTCAGAATGAGCGCAATACGGGTTTTTTACCTGAAGAGCGAGCCTGGATGGATGGCTTTGTGGCGGCAGGCTATGTGGATACTTTTCGCCATGTGCATGGTGATGTTGCGGACAGGTATTCCTGGTGGTCGTATAAAGCAAAATCCCGCCCCAACAATGTGGGATGGCGACCGGATTCTTTATTTGTTTCGGCGTGGCTTGCCTCCCATGTACATGATGCCGGGTTTGGATGTTGTGTATTCGGGG
>CAMTOM010000111.1 GCA_947074125.1 uncultured Desulfovibrionaceae bacterium | reverse complement strand
CACCTGAAGACATCTTGGGGCTGGAATAACGCATACGGGCAAACGAACAGGAGTTTCAAAAAATTTTGCACGCTTATGGCTACTATGACGGTAAAGTCGTGCGCGATATTGATAGCACAAGCTCCCCGCTTACCGTAACCATCACACTGGTTCCCAACACCCAATTTCGCTTGGGCGAACATGAAATACGCTACCCTGAAACAACAGACCTCGAAAATCTGCCTCAAAAACTGGATGATGTAGGCTTGCCTACGGGCGCCTATGCCATTGCCGAAGACATTATCAAAGCGATTGATACCATTCCCGACAATTTAAAAAACAACGGGTATCCTTTCGCCGCTATTCAGGAAAAAGCTTTTGCTATCAATCCACAGGAAAAAGTGCTTTATGCAGACATAGACGTTGCTCCTGGGGTAAAGGCAAGTATGGGCAATGTCTGGATACAGGGCACAGATAAAGTACGCATCAGCTACTTTCGCAATATGCGCACATGGGACGAAGGCACTCTCTGGAAAGAAAGCCTGGTGGATGCGTACAAGGAAGTTCTTTCCCAGCAAGGCATTTTCCGCAACATCGAAGTTACTCCCATTCTGCCTCCTGATCCAGCAACCGCGCCTCGAAATGGTATCCTCCCCGCACTTCCGGAAGAAGATGCCACCACAAAAGATGGTGCTGACACAGAAAAATCTTCTGCAAACGCCACTCTCCAAAAAGGAGAACAGGTGCCGCATGACCTTCTGGTAACTGTCACTGACGGCTTTCCCCGCAGTGTCGGTGCTGGAGTCAATTACGATACAGACCGTGGCGCAGGCGTACAGGCTTACTGGGAGCATCGAAATTTCTTTTCTGGAGGAGAAAAATTCCGCGCAGATCTCACTCTCTGGAAAGATCTTCAAAACCTCAATCTGAGTTTTCGCAAACCAGGCTTTTTCACACGCAATATGGCCTTTGTTGCTGACGCATGGCTTCGCCGCGAAGATACTGATGCCTTCATGCAGCGCGCGGTCTGGCTTGGTGCTGGTATCGAATACCGACTGGGGCGCTACTGGTGGCTCACTGCCAAAGGAACGCTGGAAGCTGGGGAGCTGGAGGATAATGAAAATCCTTTAAGTTCGTATTCCATGATAGGCCTTCCCCTGCAATTGCGTTTTGACACCACAACAAGTCCCCTCAACGCTGAAGAAGGAGTACGCATCCTCTTTCATCTAACCCCTTATGTTGGCACCTACCGCGAAGATTTCACCCTGCTTATTCCCAAGCTCGAAGCCCAGGTGTTTCTGCCTCTGTGGGAAAAGCGCCTTATTCTTGCGCTACGCGGCGCTGTGGGAAGCCTTCTTGATGACAATCCACAAGATCTCCCCGCTTCCGTCCGCTTTTATGCTGGAGGTGCCGGTTCTGTACGGGGTTACGCTTATCAGAGTCTCGGTGAGCAGGATAGCAAAGAAAATCCGCTGGGGGGCGCGTCTCTCGTAGAAATGAATGCCGAACTGCGACTTAATATCACAAAGAATATTGGTCTGGTCGCCTTTCTGGATGGAGGCAATGTTTACACCAAAGCCATGCCAGAATTTGATAAAGAAATACAGTGGGGAGCAGGATTGGGGCTGCGATACCATACTCCTATTGGCCCATTGCGCCTGGATGTCGCCCTGCCCGTCAATCCACGCCCGCAAGATTCCACTTCTCCTTTCTTCTACCTCAGTATAGGTCAGAGTTTTTAAGTGAATACCGACACGCCATCAGACATCACGCCCCTCACTACAGATTCCAACAGCACAGCACCTATGGCGAATGTACCGTCTCCTCCAGACTCGCCCAGAAAACCCATACTCCTGCGTATCCTTATTACAACAGGTAAAGTACTGGGGGCTCTATTCCTGTTCTTTATTATTACAGTCATTGCCTTGTATTATGCGCTCCACACGGAATGGGGGGCAGATATGGCCAGACTCCAAATCATTCGCCTTGTTGACAGATTCAGCCCTGATATCAAGGTCGATATGAAAAAACTCGCCCTGAATCTACCACAAGAAATCGCTATCGAAGATGTCCAGCTCCACGATCGCGAAGGAATGTTTTTCACAGGCAAAAAACTTTTTGTCCGCCTGGACGCAAAAACACTCTTTAGAAGCCTTACCCAAAGCAAGGTCGACCTGATGTTACCTGAAGTTCTGCTTGCTGAGGGGCATCTCCATCGTATTCCTTTATTGTCTCCCTCTCAGGAAACAGCTACAGAAGACCCCCCCCAGGCACTTAGCCTGCTCCCTTCATGGCTTACCATACAGGCTCCAGATCTCACCATACAGCAATTCACCATGGAAAAAGCACTGGATGAAAAACGTCTTCAAGCACACCTTAAAGGCGCTCTTTCTCTTGCAAGTGACGCCGCACAAACACAACTCGCTTTCGCGCTGGCTTTTCCAGAACAAAAACACATACTTCCCGAAAATATTGCCGCTCTGCGCCCCACAGCATTCCCTGCACTGTGGCCTTTTGCGGCAAAGTCGCAATCCGCATCTGCACAGATAGCGAAAGCCTCTGATCTCGTTCCTCCGCAACCCACAGAAATTATTCTAAAAAATACTCCTGCGGCACAACATCTTCAAGGAACACTTCAAGCGCAATTACACAATAACCGTTTGGGTCTCGCCCTGAACATGGCCGATAATGCTCTTCTTCCCATGCTGACTCCAGACCTCAGAGCGTGCAACCTCAATATGCTCGCTGAAATCTCTTTACCCGTATTTCCCCTTCAAAAAGATCAGCCATTACATGCCCAATGGCAGGGAACAGCACATCTTTACGCCCCCATCCTCCCTGCAAGCGGACGTCAACTACAAACGAATGGTGTGGCCTCATGGGATGGAGAACGCCTTGCCCTTCCCGCGCTATACCTCTCATCCCCTGCAACATCCGCAACAAAAAAAGATGATATACATCTCATCGCAGCAGGCGGATTTGCTCCAGAAGGCACTGGCATGGCGCTCTCAGGAAACATAAAAGAGCTTACCTCACTCTTTGCCATACTCGGTATGCAAGAGACACTTCCTGAAGGCTCTGCCGCACTCCAGGCATATATTGCTCAGGGTAAAGACTGGTGGCAGGCACAACTTGATGGAACAGCTCCCCTCACACAGCAACTCAATTCCCTTATCAGGCAAAACCAGAATCATCATCTTTTTTCTCTCCCCCAGACAAGCTTGCGTGTGCATGTGACAGGCGAAACCTCGCCTTTGCGACTCGGCAAAGAAACCATCGGCCCCAGCACTCTTTTTCTGCTCGCGGCAGGTAATGGCAAAAATCCTCTTTACCCACAATTGCCAGAGCGCTTTGAAGGAGAATTGAAAGCGGCAACAGATGCTCTTCCCTCTTTTGGCAAAGCCACAATAGACGCTCTATGGAAAGGAAGTTTTGATGGTAAATTGTTGCATCTCAACCTGCCACAGCTACACGCGAGCCTGCCAGGATTGTCGCTCAATACCAAACTGGACATGAAGCATTCCCTCACATCAGACCAGCTCCCTCTTCTGGACGGAGAAGGTTCCTTTGAAATTCTGGACTGGAGCAAAGTGGAACCTTTGCTTCCTGTCGCCATCCAAGGGAAAAATGTCGCAGCCAACTTTCAATTACAACAGCAAAATAACAGGCAGAATGTCACTTTGGATATACGTGCAAAAGAGATACGCTATCAGGAGAATACCCTCTCCAATATTGTCCTCAACGCACAGGGAAAGGATATTTATGCCCTGCTCAATACCCTGAGTGCCTCATCACAACCAAACACCTCCTCTGGGTCTTTAATGACACAGCTACAACTGGAAGAAAGCCTCACTGCTGGCATACGCTGGAAAAATCTGAACGCCAAAAGCAACACAGAAGGAACGGACACCCGCTTTGAAGCGCAAGGCAAAGGAGACATCAACCTGAATATTGCGGGAATTTTCCGCTTGCCGACCAATACCTTGGAGCTCGACACTCTTCGTGTGGAGCATGTTGCAGGAAAAACAGGACTGACGCTTACCCAAAAAGCCACATTACAACTCAATCCCGATGATTTCATCCTACAATCCTTTGCCTGCAGCCTTTCCCCAAAAGGCAGCGCTCGCCTTGCTGGTAACTTCTCACCTCAAAAAATGAGCTTCGATGCTGCAATAGAGAACTTTCCTTTACGTACGCTGGAGCCTTTTCTCCAGACACGTATCCCCGCCAGTGAGCTTTCCCTCACAGCCGCATTGTCCGGTACGCCACAAAATCCCTCAGGCAATATGGCGCTCTCACTTATCACACTACCCGATACGTCACTCCATGCCCCCCTGCAGCAAATCTTTCCCAATGGTATAAAAATTCGCGGGACACTGAAAAATACGGGCTCTCAATACCATATATTGGAAATCACAAATGATGGAACCGCCATCTCCACATCATCCCTCAAAAATACGGACACCACTCCTTCAAACGACACAAAGACCGTCACAACACAAGCTGCATCATTTCAGGAGAAGCTGAATCTTGATGCGCGCATTCCACTTCGTTTTGACCCCACGCCAGGGCTTGTCATGGACGCCCCAGTCAATGCGACAGTGCAATGGCAAGGCCATCTCGCCAATCTCTGGCGTCTGGTGCCTCTGCCTGGTCGCAAAGTGACTGGCTATGGACAGGTTGCGGCATCAGTGTCCGGTACACTCGAAAAATATCGTCTCCAGACAGAAGCTTTTATCTCTCAGGGAAGCTTTGTTGACACCCTCCAGGGGATTGCACTGTATGATATCAATCTTGAGGCACGTTACAGTCCGGAAGGAAAATCTATCGTCCGCCTTAACGCAGGCGACAAACGCGGTGGTTCCATGGGCTTCAACGGAAGCATACACTCGACAAACAGCGACAATCCACTGGACATGAGCGCACTTGAAATAGATGCCAAAGGCGAATTAAACAAAATGCGCCCCCTACACAGAGAAGATCTGGAAATCACGCTTTCCGGAACAACCTCCGTCAAGGGAAGGCTTCAGGATCCTCAAATTGCAGGAAATATCCTGATCAATAAAGGCTCATATACCATTATGAACCTCTTCGCAAAACAGGCGCCGCAACTGGAAAATGTACAGCAGGCAAGCTCCTTCGCGCAGTGGAAAAAAGAACGTCGCAAGCAACAGCAGCAAGCCAAAGCCACCCCCAATCAGGGGATTGGAAAGCTCAATGTCTCCGTCACCGCGCCCGGGAAGTTTTTTGTGCGCGGCAAAGGACTGGAAAGCGAATGGCGCACCGATCTGCGCATTAGCGGAACAGCAACACGCCCGCTCATCAGTGGTACCCTGTCTCCTGTACGGGGAAGCTTTGCCTTTATGGGAAGAAATTTTGAAGTCAATCGCGGTGATGTCTCCTTCCAGGGCATCTACCCTCCCAACCCTGTTCTTAATCTCGCGCTGGACTATAAAGGACAGCAAATCACCGCTGCCATGCTTATCAAAGGCACCGCCAGCAATCCCCAGTTCGACCTGACAAGCCAGCCACCCCTCCCCAGAGATGAGGTTAAGGCACGAATCCTCGCTGATAACAGCGCAAAAACCATGAGTCGATCACACCTCCCGCAACGTCCCAACCCAGCACCACACCCAACCTCCTCCTGCCACCGTTCCATTCGCCACACACGCCCG
>CAMTOM010000110.1 GCA_947074125.1 uncultured Desulfovibrionaceae bacterium | reverse complement strand
GAAGCAGAGAAAAAATAGGAACACTTTCCAAACCTACATCAGAAATAACAAGGGCCAGGGGAATATTCTTGTACTCTCCATGCCGTGCAATTTCTTTCATTTGTACCAAATGAGAAAAAAAACGCATTATGCCATCCTCGTTGGTCAAAAAAAAATAAAAAGCCCGCCTCTGATAGTATCTACCAGAGAGCGGGCAAAAAGAGCCTTGAGCGGGCGGGGGAGCGCGTTAGGCTCCCATGCTCGACTACAGACCCTTTTCCTGCATCAGGCAGATAAGATCACAAACACGATGTGAATAACCCCACTCATTGTCATACCAGCTCACAACCTTGGCAAGCGTACCGTCCTGCACGGTGGTGTATTCTGCCTCCAGAATGGAGGAATGAGGATTACCCTTGAAATCCATGGATACCAGCGGCTTGTCACTGTATTCAAGAATGCCCTTGAGAGCATTGTCTGAAGCCTGCTTCAATGCAGCCCGCAAGGTTTCTGTATCAGTGGGTTTTTCCAAAATGGCAGTAAAATCCACAACAGAAACGGTAGGCGTCGGAACACGCAAAGAATAGCCCGTAAACTTGCCTTTCAGTGCGGGAATAACCTTTGCGACTGCCTGGGCAGCACCGGTAGATGTGGGAATAATGCTGCATGCCGCCGCACGGGCACGGCGCAAATCTTTATGAGCCATATCCAAAATACGCTGGTCATTGGTATAGGCGTGAATGGTCGTCATGGTACCTTGAGCAATACCAAAAGCATTCTGTATCACCAAAGCGACAGGAGCAAGGCAGTTGGTGGTACAGGAAGCATTGGAAACAATATGATGCTTTTGCGGATCATATTCATGCTCATTAACACCCATGACAATGGTCAGATCTTCTTCTTTTGCCGGCGCGGTAATGATAACCTTTTTTGCGCCATTATCGATATGCACCTGAGCCTGTGTGGCTTTGCGGAAGATACCTGTGGATTCCACAACAATATCAGCATCATACGCACCCCAGGCAAGCATCTGCGGATCACGCTCGGCAAAGCAGTGAATGCGCCAGTCCCCGACAGTTACTTCTGTGCCGGAAACCTTGGCATCAAGAAAAGCACGCCCATACACAGAATCATATTCCAGCAAGTGGAAATTGGTTTCTGCATCAAAAAGATCATTGATAGCGACGATTTCAACCTTGTCGCGAAAACTTTGGTGCAAAGCGCGAAAAACCTGACGTCCGATACGTCCAAAACCATTGATGGCAATTCTGACTTTTTTCATATCCATTCCCCATTAATCTTCAAAAATCTGATAGGCATGCTTGCTCATCCGCTCATAATTATTGCGCAGCGCTTCATGAAGGCGGGCATTTTCAATGGACACAGCAGAAATAGCCGCCACTGCCTCCAAAAAAGCGTGCTCGTCTTCGCTAAAATCTTTGGCAACAGCAGAATAGACACGAATAAGACCAATAGCTTTCCCATCAACCATAAGAGGCGCAGAAAGCACAGATACCAGTCCTTCAGATTTTGCAGAGTCAGGATATTGGAAGCGTCCGTCAGCAGCAGCATCTTTCAGGTGAATCAATTTGCCCGACAAGACCTCGGCATCCATACCACTGCGCTTTATTTCTACAGGTCCCTTGCGCATATAGGTTGCCGACAGACCATAGGCAGCGCTGGGCAAAAGAAAACGCCCTGTACGATCCAGCATGCGGATGGTACTTGCCTTGCAATCCATTGTTTTGGCAACTTCCTCTGTAATTTTGTGCAATACTTCTTTTGGCTCAAGGCTTGAAGCGATAACCAGCATCACATCACGTAATGAACGAAAATAATCCTGTGCCATGGCACACTCCTGTATCTAGGGGTTCTTTCCAACTAAAGACAGACACACCAAACAAATAAATACTATTGTCATTTATTTTTGGCGATCCTCCCAGAAACCCGCGCTTCCGGTTACTTTTTATATCGTGCGCCAGTGGCAGCGGAACTGACAAGTCTGGCATAGCGTGAAAGGAAAGGAGATTGTATTTCTTTCGTCTTCACAGCAGCAGAACGCCGTTTTTCAAGCTCTGCTGGCTCTACCAGAACATCCAGTTTGCGATTCGGAATATCAATCAGAATTTTGTCTCCGTCACGCACAAGGCCTATAGGACCGCCGTCAGCAGCCTCAGGAGAAATATGTCCTATGGCAGCACCATTGGTGCCACCAGAAAAGCGTCCGTCAGTCAACAAGGCCACATCCCTGCCCAAACCCATGCCCGTAATGGCAGCAGTAGGTGAGAGCATTTCACGCATACCAGGCCCGCCACGTGGCCCTTCATAGCGAATGACTACCGCATCACCCGCTTTGATATCACCACGCAAAATGGCTTGCATGGCGTCTTCTTCAGACTCATAAACCCGCGCTATGACTTCGCGGCACATCATCTCAGGGGCAACCGCAGACTGCTTGACCACAGCACCATCAGGGGCAAGACTGCCACGCAAAATAGCTATGCCCCCCTGAGCAGAGTAGGGCGTATCCAAAGGATGGATCACTTCAGAATCAAGAATACGCGCATCCAAATCACGCAAATTTTCCCCAACGCTCTTTCCCGTCACCGTCATGCTTTCTGCATGAATAAGCCCCATGCGTGACAGTTCTGCCATGACCGCAGGAATACCACCAGCCCTGTGAAGATCGTACATATGATCCTTACCTGCTGGAGAAAGCTTACAGAGATTGGGGGTTTTGCGGCTGACCGTATCAAAAATTTCCAGTGAAAGATTGAGACCAGCCTCAGCAAAAATAGCGGGCAAATGCAAGACGGTATTGGTAGAGCAGCCAAGCGCCATATCAACAGCCACAGCATTGCTCACAGAATGCTCGGTTACAATATCCAGCGGGCGGATAGATTTGCGCAACATCTCCATAACCTGCATGCCAGCCTTCTTTGCCAGGCGGATACGCGCTGCACCATTGGCAGGAATGGTGCCATTGCCAGGCAGTGCAACACCAATAGTCTCAGCAAGGCAATTCATGGAATTGGCGGTAAACATGCCCGCGCACGAGCCACAGCCAGGACAGGCACTCTCAGCAAGATTTTCGAGAGCCTCTTCACTCATGTCACCGCGTTTGACACGCCCGACACCCTCAAAAACAGTGATCAGATCGCTCTTGCCCTTGGAGCCGTCAGTACCAGGCATCATAGGCCCACCGCTCACCAGAACAGAAGGAATATTCAAGCGCATCATCGCCATGAGCATTCCTGGAACACATTTATCGCAGTTGGGAATAAAAACCAGCGCATCAAAAGCATGCGCCTTGGCCATGATTTCAATAGAATCAGCAATAATTTCCCGTGAAGGTAGCGAATAGCGCATACCTTCATGATTCATGGCAATACCATCGCATACCGCAATGGCAGGAAATTCCAGAGGAGTACCGCCAGCCATACGCACACCGGCTTTCGCCGCCTCAGCCAATCGGTGCAGATGGATATGCCCTGGAACAACTTCATTGGCAGCATTGACAATGCCAACCATAGGGCGGTTGATTTCTTCAGCAGTCAAACCCAAAGCATAGAGAAGAGAGCGGTGAGGTGCCTTTTCCAAACCACTTTTCATTTTTTTACTGTTGTGTTCCATATCTGAAAATGCGGTATCATTCTTCATAATAATATCCTGTTAGATATTGTTAGAGATATAAAAAAACCCCCGCGGGGCAGAAGCCAACACGGGGGGAAGAAAGCATCTCGTGTCTGTTACAGACTGTTGCTCCGGTTGCCTCTCAGAGTCAGGCGGGCAATATCCTTCTTTTGAAGGAACATCCCAGCCGTATCAGAAGAAAGAGGGCTTTTTCCTTCCATGAAAGCCTGTGCAAGACGGACATTATTACGGAAAGCAGTTTTACGTTCGTTCGCCAGAGCCACATTGCGTGGGTTCACCAAGTCAGAAGGATTGATGAACTTGCCATTCTGACGAAGACGGAAATCAAGGTGCGGTCCGCTGGCAAGACCAGTCTGGCCAACATACCCAATAACCGTACCCTGATCAACCCGCAAGCCTACGCGAATATTTTTGGCATAGCCGCGCAGATGTCCATACATGGATTCAAGCTGCCTGTCATGGCGGATAATAACCTGCTTTCCATAACCACCAGCAACACCACGGAAGGAGATAGTACCCGCTCCGATAGCTTTAACAGGGGTTCCGGAAGGAGCGGCATAGTCAATACCGTAGTGGGCACGACGTACTTTGAGAACAGGGTGCAGACGGTTGCCTGTGTATCCTGATGAAATACGTGTGTAGGCGAGGGGCATCTGAAGAAAAGCGCGGTTCAGATTGTCGCCATTACCAGTATAATAACATTCTTTTCCGTATTCATTCACAAAAACATAGGCTTCGTGATTTTTTCCTTTATTCACGAAACTGGCAGCAACAATGCGTCCATACCCTCTGAATTTATTGTTCATGAATTTCTTTTCAACGAGCACGGCAAAGGAATCGCCATACTGGATATCACGGATAAAGTTGATATCGGATTTGAAGATATCCTGCATGCTCCAGAGAAGCTGTGGCTTTTCTTTAGCTTCTTCCATTGCCTGTAATAGGGTCGTTTTGACAGTACCTCTTACCACAGCAACCTGTACATCATAATAAACGCTTTCAAATTTGCCGCGAGGTTCGTAAATACCTTCCACAACCATACGGCGTGAATCATTCACATCATATTCAAAGCGTTTGATACGACCAGAGGCCTTATCAACAATAATTTTATACGGTTGACCCGCTTTAAGGGAAGCATTTTTATGAATCTTCTTAACAGCTTCGGTATATTCTGCGACAGAATCAGCATCAGAAACGCGCGAAAGAACTTTTTCTATGCGTTCCCCTTTTCTGGCGACAGTACCTTCGATCACATCCTGATTGAGGGCTTTATTCTTTTCTTTTTCGCCAAGCACGAGGCTATTGGCGGCCTTGGTATTGAATCTCTGCTTCAGGATCTGGTTTGAACCAGCTATTTCCAGAGGTTTGCTTTCGATGAGCATCTCATCTTCTGCAGCGTCAGCCATCTGGCTTTGCTGTGAACGCGCAATGGGAGGCTAGCCGCGGGGTGTTGCTGTTACAACAGAAACCGGACGTTTATACTCCTGAATCCCCTGAGCCATGTTCATGACTGAGGCAGGACGCGAAATAGGTGTGATAACAGTAGCCTGGCGTGGCGCAAGAGAGACTGAAGAGACCGCAGCCGAAGGATATTCGACAACAGTTTCTTTGGGAGTTGCAGCTTTCTTTGGAGAAAGCACAACACTCTCAAGGTTGACAGGCTGAAGTTTATCTTTGATGAGCTGACTTTCCTGAGAAACATATTTGCTTTTCAGTTCAGCCAAACCAAAAGATCCGAGGAGCGCCGTGCAGACGCCTGCGATTAAGAATACTCTGTTCATAAGTTTCCGTCCAAACTTATTAATTTTGAGTCAATTATCATCTTGACAGGTTCGAACTTATACCTATCGAAGAAACTTGTCCAGTAAATTTACGTAAAAATATTTCTACACTGGGCTTCTGTTTTGGCACTTGTTTGCGGTGGATTTTTATGCTATATTGCCCGTCATCTGATTGTTTTTTTGTTATTTTTGTCTGCTCCTGCCTATAATTATCTTCTTGCGGACATGCTTGGTGAGGGTTTCCTCTCTGAAAGAATC
>CAMTOM010000109.1 GCA_947074125.1 uncultured Desulfovibrionaceae bacterium | reverse complement strand
AAAGGAAAAAGAGAGGGGGGACAAGAAAAGGGAAAAAGAGTGGGTAAAGAATACTTTTGAAGGGAAATGATGTGAGAGGCTTCTGTGCGGACAGAGGCATAAAATAACCAAGCTGAAAGGCATTTTGGCAGTCCTTGGGAAAATGTGTTTATGTGGAAGTTCGTTTGTAGCTTTCGGAAAAGCATGTTGAGAGGTATGTTGAGGAATCACTGAATTGATAGGTATTGTTAACGTAAAGAACCTGAGGTTTTTTAAATACCTTTTCTACAAAACTTTCACGAGTGGCGAATCTGTTTTGGTAGTTGTATGTTTCCATCATCTCTTTTGTGACGTTCATGGTATAGATGAAAGCTGTTTCCAGTCTTTTAGGCGCAATTGTGGGGTATCCCACATCATAGGTAAAGAAGGGGAAGAGGAGTCTTTCCATAAAAGATATCATGTTGCCGCTAAGATCTCCAAAGTATATGGGGCTGCCGAAAATAATGCCATCTGCGCTTTCTATCTTTTGTAAAAGTGCCGTCAGGTCATCATTAAGCGCACAGTGTCCATACTGTTTGCCACCAATTTTTTTACATTCAAAGCAGCTCAGACATGGAGAAAATGTGAGGTCATAAAGCTGTACCAGTTCTGTTGTGACGGCTGTGCCTGAAACTGATTGTGCTCCGTCCAGAGCGTGTTGCAGTACTGTTGCCGTATTCTTTCTTTTTCTGGGACTGCCGTTTATTGCGATAATATTCATACATATTCCTTATGGTTAAAGATGGTTGACACAGTATATATACGCATCATACTAATAAAAAAACAAGTACGCACTTTTTTCTTACTGTAATTTTTTAATAAGTACTTATGTTTTTTACCATTATATGCTGCATTGCTGTGACATTTATGAGGCATTATGAAAAAACTGAAAACAGAGACAAAAAAACTCTTTGAAAGTGGAAATGTCTATTGTGCGGAATGTCCGCTTTTGTATGCGGTTAAAATAATCGGGGGCAAATGGAAGCTCCCCATACTCTGGCAACTGTTTGATGCACATGTTGTACGCTATAATGAATTGCAGCGCAGCCTTGTGGGTATTACCAGTATGATGTTAAGTAAATCCCTCAAAGAGCTTGAAGGCAATGGACTCATAGAGAGGATTCAGTATGACTGTATTCCTCCCAAGGTTGAATATAAGCTTAGTGAGCGGGGAAGGGCATTGGAACCATCCTTGCGGCAACTAAAGAAATGGGGAAAGGAACAACTCACGTATGAGCAGCAGCACGCTCTCATATCCTCTGGAATAACAAAAAAGGAATAGCATGTGCTTTTGGTAAGAGCGTATATTTTTTCAAATCATTGACAATACGTGCGGCAATATGTGTGAGTAAAATCATAATATTGATTGAGATAATATGCTGCAATTAGCAATAGCAGAAAATTTTGAAAAAAAGAGTGAGGATTTTTTCTTATCCTTTTTTTCACCTGCTTGAAGTTTTATTCTTTTGACAGTAAACGTTTAACTACACACTACTACATAGAATAACTCGTTTTTCAGGAGAAGAGTTTTGCAGGAAGTGACGTTATATCAGCTTTTGGAAGAAAATGCAGAGCGTTTTCCAGCGGTAGAGGCTCTGGTGTGTCCGGCATCTGGCATGCGCCTCACATGGAAAGACTTTTTGCATGAAGTGGATAGTTATGCGCGAGGCCTAATGGCGCTTGGCGTGCAAAAAGGAGAGAAAATTGCCATTTGGAGTACCAATGTACCGGAGTGGATCATTCTCATGTTTGCTGCAGCACGCATTGGTGCTGTGCTGGTAACCATCAATACCAATCTTCGTGTGCCGGAACTTCGCTTTATCCTCGCTGATTCAGAGTGTTCAAATCTATGCACGATACAGGGTGTGCGGGATTATGATTTCCGTGAAAGCGTGTACGCGATAATGCCAGGACGCAAAGATGCCGCCTCTGGCATGGGAGATCTGCCCCCTCCTGAAGATTGGCCGTACTTGAAAAGGGTATTTTATATCGGGGATGGGCTTCAGGCTGGTATGTATCCCCTGCATATTCTCAAGGAACGTGCGAGCGAAATCTCTCAGGAAGCCTGTGCTGCTCGTGCCGTGACAGTATCGCCACATGATGTTGTGCTTATCCAATATACATCTGGCACTACAAGCATGCCCAAGGGTGTGATGCTCTCCCATTATAATATTGTTAATAATGGCTATGGGATAGGGGAAAATCTCAACTATTCCCCACAAGACCGCCTCTGCCTTTCTGTTCCCTTGTTTCACTGCTATGGCAGTGTGATCGGGGTGATGGCCTGTGTCTGTTATGGTGTTACCATGGTTCTTGTCGAGTTCTTTTCGCCAGTAACGGTCATGCGGACTGTAGCTGAAGAGCGCTGCACATCGCTTTATGGTGTTCCGAGTATGTACCAGACCCTTTTGCATCACAGGGCACGTCCCTCCTATGATCTTTCCTCGTTGCGAACAGGCGTTCTGGCTGGTTCTGCCTGCCCCCCAGAGCTGGTACACCGTATTATGGAAGAACTGCCTCTGCCGGAGCTGTCCATGTGTTATGGCCTGACAGAAACATCTCCTGTCATGACGCAAACGAGTATGAAAGATCCGAAGGTGTGTCGTGTAGAGAGCGTGGGGCGGGCATTGCCTGGTGTTGAGGTTGTTGTTCTTGATCCACAGACAGGCATGGCTTTGCCATGTGGAGAAGCTGGCGAGGTTTGCTGTCGTGGATATAATGTGATGCTTGGCTATTATAATTCCCCGGAAAAGACATCTGAAGTGTTGGATGGTAACGGCTGGCTCCATTCGGGAGATCTGGGTGTTTTGGATGAAAATGGCTATCTGCGGATTGCTGGTCGCTTAAAAGACATGATTATTCGTGCGGGTGAAAATATTTCTCCGCTTGAGGTAGAAGGCTTTTTATTGGGGATGCCTGGGGTGCAGGACGTGCAGGTGGTGGCTGTTCCCAGCCATCGTTATGGTGAAGAGGTGGGAGCATTTTTTCTGCTGGAAGCAGGGCGGACGTTACGTGCTGAAGATGTACGTGCCTTTTGCCGTAAGCGTTTGGCTTGGTACAAAGTGCCACGTCATATTGCTGTGCTGGAAAAATTCCCTCTTACCGCGAGTGGTAAAGTACAAAAGCACAAGCTTAGAGAAATGGCTGCAGAGCTTTTTATCGCTAAATGATGAGGATGTTTAAGATATTTTCTTATGCAATTTGCGGCGATGCTCTTTGTGGAAGTAGTGAGAATATTTTTTAGGTGTGCTCTTGGCTCACAGAGGCACCAAAATGGTGCCTCTGCAAACACATTTGATGACGAGATTATTCTTCTGTTGCTGGCGTTGCGGTAGAGGTCTTGCGATATTTTTTGATGAGCGGTGCCAGGTATTCTTTCATGGCGTCCTTGGCTTTGTCATAATTGGGGGGCGTTTTCACGTAGCCACGAGCATTGATGCTGTCTCCATTCTCATATTGTATGGCGAGGGCAAAGCTCGCACCGTTCTGAACACCTGTGTCGACCTGACGGAATCCTTCCCATTTTTGCATATCGTATTTTTTGATGATTTTTTGAAGCTCTTGTAATGCAGGCTCCTGAATGGAAGCATTGACAACAACAGGCTGTCCTTTTTTGTCATATCCTGTAGCCTGAAGTACGGTGGCATCGTCTTGCTGGAAAAGCAGATAGCGCCAGTGGTCACTAATATCTTTACTGGAAGTACGATAGCTGAATGAGAGTATATTTTGTGAAGGATCGTTTTCTTGCTCGCTGCTTTGTCGTGAGGCACAGGAAGTGAGTAAAATGCTTAGTATACAGAGGAGTGGAAGACAAATTCTGGACATACCTCTTCTCCGCTAGGAAAGTAGTTTTAATAGTACGGCTGCAAATTATGATTCTATGTTCATGAAAGCATTGTATTTTACAAGATGATGTGTACTTTTTCAAGTAGCACTGACAGACATGTATTCATTACTTTTATGCAGTATTTTCTATGATGGTCTCCATTGGTGTATGTGTTTGTTTTTCTACAATTTTTAGTAAAGAGGAAATATGTGTTCATTTGCTTCGATAAAAGATAATATAACGAGTGCCGCTTTTAATGCAATGCTCAAATCTGAAAAGATTCTTGCCATTATCAATGCTCAATTAGAGCGCTATGGTAAAGTAAATGATATTTCAATAAATACTGTCGAAAAACGTCTTCTCCTTCGACTCATGCCACATGGAGGGCGTGAAGTTGAAATATCCGCTCAGTTCAGGATTACTCCTGATGGCAGTCATGTGTATTTTTCAAATATGATTGCCTCTGAATTGTGGATAACGCATATTATGGAAGACTTTATCGCTGGAAAAGAGATTCAGGTTCCTGAAAAAGTTCGCATTGCATTATCCCCCTGGGTGCGTCACTTGAGTTAATACTGTTATGTGCAGTGTTTCCTTTTTGTTTTTTGGTGCCAGCGCCAGGCTGTTTCGATAATATCTGTAATACCTGTATACTGGGGTGTCCAATTCAGTATCTGTCGTGCTTGTGTTGCGTCTGCCACGAGGCGGGCAGGATCGCCTGCACGGCGTCCTTCGATAGTATAGGGAACTTTTTTGCCTGTGACTGCTTGAGCTGTGTCCAGGATTTCTTTTACAGAGATGCCGTTTCCTGTTCCCAAATTCATGGCTGTTGCCGGTTTGCCAGCAAGAAGGTGTTCTAAAGCCAAAGAATGGGCGGATGCGAGATCATGGACATGGATATAATCCCGTATACAAGTGCCATCTGGCGTGTCATAGTCATCACCAAAGAGGCGGAGTGCAGGAATCTCACCGCAGATTGCTCTCAGCACATTAGGGATGAGATGTGTTTCAGGATCGTGCCATTCACCTGTTTCGCCGTCAGGGTCAGCTCCTGCTGCATTGAAATAACGCAATGAAAACCAGGGCAGTGCGTGTGCTGTCGCAAAGTCTTGGAGCATCCATTCCATGACCAGTTTGGTGCGACCGTATGGATTGATGGGACTGAGAGAAACATTTTCTGTTATAGGGACGCTTTCAGGCAGACCGTACACAGCTGCTGTGCCAGAAACCACCAAAGGGCGGACTCCCTCTTCCTGTAAAGCCTGCATAATGCGTAACGAACCCAGCACATTATTTTCATAATATTTCCCTGGATCCTGAACAGACTCTCCAACGGCAATAGAACTGGCAAAGTGAATAATGCCGTCTGGCTGATGCTCTCGAATAACGGCACGCAGTCTGGCAAGATCACGAATGTCGCCATGCTCAAACAAAGCCCAGCGAATAAGCTCACGATGCCCTGTGCTCAAGTTGTCATACACAACAACCTCATGTCCTTGGTGAGCAAGGTATTTACATGTGTGACTGCCGATATATCCGGCTCCGCCAGTAACAAGAACTTTCATGATAGCCTTCATAGTGGTTGTAGATTGTTGTATGGTCTGGCCTCTGCCTGATGAAAGATTTCTCCCGCCAAAGCAGCCATATCTGGCTAGCATAGAATGTATTGTGTCGCAATCCTGACTCACGTCATATGGCAAGGTGGGGGAGTGTTGAGAGAGGTAAGTCGTTACTTTATAGAGGATCCTAAGTTTTGTTTTTTGGGAGTTATTGCCAGGATTGTCTGGTGTGCTTGACAGTAATATTCATGATGATATTTACTATAAGGTGCAGATGGCTGCATGTGTTTTTTTGGTGAATGGTTTTTTATGCTATAAATAGATACGGAACGTTGAGACTG
>CAMTOM010000108.1 GCA_947074125.1 uncultured Desulfovibrionaceae bacterium | reverse complement strand
TGCAAGTTGTGGGGCACATTGTGGGGGGCTGGTTTGTAAGGGTAGCGTATTTCATGTTCGACCAAGCGAAAGTGGGTGTTGGGAACCAGTGGGAGGGTTACGGGAAGCGGGGAGCTTGGGCGATCAATATCGCGCACGACTTTACAGGCAAAGTAGCCAAAAGCGTGCAAAATTTTTTGAAACTCCTGTTCGTCTGCCCGAATGCGATATTCCAGCCCCAAGATGTCTTCAGGTGGTGTTTTTTGCAGACTGACCAACATACTTGCTTCTTTTGCCCAGTCTTCAAGCCATGATTCTGTTTCAGGTACCTTGATTGTTATGGTATAGGGAAGTTGTGGTGTATTGGCAGCACTCTGTTTATCTGCTGGAGAAGATATGTTTTCTTTTGGTGATGATTGTGGGAGCGACGCAGGAAGTTGCGGGGCTTCGAGTGTCATGGAAGATTTACTGCTGTTTTCTTCCAGAGTATCAGCATCAAATGCCATGTCGGCCTGATTGTTTTGTTGTGTGGCACATGCAGAAAGCAGTATGGGACAGAAGAAGAGAAAGAAGATATATGGTGAAAAAAAGAGCTGCTTCTTATAAAATAACGACGGTTTGTACCTGTATTGTTGTAGATAGTGTATGACAGCTGTCAATGGGCGAAAAGAAAGATTGCCTGATTGTATGAAACAAAAATAAGAGATCATTTTGCTCGTGAAAAGCAAAAGACGTGCGCGTATGGATTTTATATCCATGAGACTATCCTTTCGGATAGAATATTCTTTTTATAAAAAAGAGGCAAGGCACTGTATAGTAATTATTGTTCCAATTGCTCCATAAGCCACTTTTTAATGGCTGGTGTTGGAGCACTGATGCCACGCCACGTACCATGGTGCAGGTGGAATTCTTCAAGCAGTTCTTGTGGTAGAGGTATTTCGATAAGATCTTCTGCCTTTTCCGAATTGCGCCTGACGAGGCGTATGACAGGTGGAGCATCCCAGCTATCAACAACAAAATAGTGTGCAACGTCATCTTTTGAGCGTACAGGTGGGTATTCAGAATGCCAGTCATTGTTTCCCCATTCAAGATACATGGTTACAGCATGTTCAGGGGTCAGGTTCCAGTCTATATTATAAAGGGCAAAATCTTTGAGTGCAGGCATGGCGTTCTCCTTAGTGGCTAGTATTTTAATAATAATTACTTTTAATAGAAAGACAAGGTTTTTTCACCTGCCCAGGCTGGTTCATTGGTGCAAGCTTTCTTGACTTGAGCTAATATAGGCATTTTTTTCTGATGTGCTCGTGGGCTTCGAGCGATAATTTTGATAATATACCCGAAAAGACTATGGGCTTGCGCCTTTGGCGTAGAGACTCTACATTGGTTTCTGAACTTTTTGAGGAGTATACATAATGGATATCAATGCATTGGTTCAAGAGATAAAAAAACGTCCAGGTTTTGCTGAGCATGTCGGTATGATGATGGTTCACAATGGTGTTGTGCGTGCCTGGTCGCGAAAAGACCATGAGAAGGTGAGCGCCATGCGTGTTGTGCCGGATCGGGAGAAGATGGAGGTGATCTGTCGGGAAATGGAACAGCAACCAGGTATTTTTGCCATTGAAGCACGTGCTGCTGAAGGAACATTGCTGCCTGGTGATGATGTGCTGATTTTCGTAGTTGCTGGCGATATTCGGGAAAATGTCAAGCCTGTCTATGCAGCATTGCTTGACAGACTGAAAGCTGAGTCTGTCACAAAGCAGGAATTTGCTTAAGAACGTTATTCGTGTGCGAGTAAGGTTTCACGCAGATGCAATCATAACTGTCATGCGGGAAAGCAGGGGGGGAGTATTGCCCCCCTGTTTTTTTCAGGCAGTGAGATCTTCCATTTCTTCTTTTTCACCCAGCAGGATGCGCGCAAAGTCATCACCATTAAAGGGGCGCAGATCTTCCAGCTTTTCTCCCAGTCCCACATAGGAAATGGGGAGAGCATATTGCATGGCAACGGCAATGGCAACACCACCTTTAGCCGTACCATCCAGTTTGGTGAGAATAAGCTCATCTATTCCGGCTGCTTCCTTAAAGAGCTTCGTTTGTGAGAGCGCATTCTGTCCGGTCGTGGCGTCAATAACGAGGAGGCTGCGATGGGGTGCTCCAGGATGTTTTTTGCCCAGCACCTGACGGATCTTGGTAAGTTCATCCATTAGATTGACCTTGGTTTGCAAGCGTCCCGCTGTATCAACAAAGAGAATATCATAATTGCCATTAACAGCCATTTCTACTGCTTCAAAGGCGACGGCAGCAGGATCGGCTCCGGTTGTTTTGGCATGAAAATCTGCTCCTACGCGATCTGCCCAGACTTTGAGCTGTTCAACGGCGGCGGCGCGGAAGGTATCAGCGGCGGCAATCAAGACTTTTTTGCCCTGCATGCGCGCACGGTGTGCCAGCTTGGCAATGGTTGTTGTTTTTCCTACACCATTTACGCCTATCATGAGAACGACTTCAGGAGGGTTGACGGTTGTAATGCGCCGTGGTGTACGGAAAATTTCTTCAATTTCTTCGCGCAGCAGATCGCGGACGTCTTTGGGAGACGTAATGCCCTTTTGGAGGGCACGTTCTTTGAGTCGTTCTACTAATTGCAATGCAGGCTCATAACCGAGGTCAGCCATAATAAAGAGTTCCTCCAGCTCTTCCCAAAACTGATCGTCAAGCTCTGTATGTCCGCTGAAAAGGGCATTGATCTGACGGGAAAACTGTTCGCGTGTGCGTGTGAGGCTCTGGCTGAGTTTAAGAAAAAGGCGGCTTCGTTCATCTTCTTCATCTTCCAGCTCCAAAGCAAGAGCCAGACGATATTGAAGTTCTGAGCGAAATTCATCAACGTGAACGTATTCCATACGTTCAAGCCATCCTTTGAAATCATCAATAAAGCGCGCGCTTTCTTCTTCTGCTGTTCCAAGAGAGTGCAAAAGAAAAGCAAGGCGTTCCCAGAGAAGGTCGCCAGCCTTATCCACATCTTCAAGGATAATACCCAGCCAGATTGAAAGGCGCGGCTCTGCTTCCCTGAGGCGCAGTGTCAGAGCATCATCTTCCAGAGAAGGTGTTGCTGCGGCATCTTGTGAGAGGCTAGCCTCTTGTTGAGGGGCATCGTCGTCTTTATTCCAGAGTTTTTTTATGGAAGAGAAAAATCCCATGAAGTCTCCTTGAGGCGTGATGTGAAAAGCGGATATACCCCAAAGAGGGGGATTGTTTCAAGCATTTAGCGGTGCTTTTGCCGTGAGGATAACCATGTACGGAGCATGCGCATATCTTCATTGCCGAGCAGGAAAAGCGTGCCTGCATACATACATATACCACAGAAAACCGCACTGACAAGGGAGATAACAGGTGAGGTAATGTTATATATACAGGCAAAGGCAGCAAGGCCGGTACACAATGTTCCCGCAAGTTGCTGCATGATGGTTTTGAAAGATGGACACAAACGTTCTGCTTGCAGGCAGGGAATCTTCTTCAGTGTGCGCCAGAGCAGCAGGCACTGTATCCAGAGTGCGATGCTGACACATCCACTTAACAGGGCAAGTAAATATTTGTTGTATGTGTGAGAGAGAACGACAAAACATAGGGCATACAGAATAACAAGGCATACGAGGCTGTACAAAGTGCTGTGCCAGACAGTTTTTCTTTTCTTTTGCGCATGGCAGGCTGCCAATAAGATGCGTAACAGAGCATATGCGGGCAGACCTGGTGCGTATCCCCAAAGAGCATGAGTAGCAAGCTCTATGGCGGTAATATCGAATTCACCATGACCAAAAAGAAGCGTAATGAGTTGTGGGGCTATAACAATAAGTCCGGCAGCGGCGGGCAATGTCAGCAAAAAAGCCAAGCGGACAGCTTGTTGTGTTTGCGCAATAAAGTGTTCATGGCGTTCCTGGGCTGCCAGGCGGGAGAGTGTGGGCAGGGCAGCCATGCCAAGAGCTGTTCCCAGCAGACCTACAGGCAACTCCATCAAGCGCTCTGCGTAATAAAGAGCCGCCACAGAGCCTTGGGTGAAGTATGAGGCACATACCATGGCGCAGAGCATGGCCAGTTGTGGGAGCGCAGTGCCAAAGACATCCAGAGGAAGATTTTTCAGGCTGTGCCACAAATTGTGAGAGGGAACATGCGGGAAGGTGGTGACACGAAGGAGGTGGCGTATAGCCAGATGTTGCAAAAGCCATTGCGCAAAGCCGCCACACAGGAAACCAAAGGCGAACATATATGCGCCATGCTCTGGAAGAAAGAGGCTTGGCAGTGCGAAAGCCAGTATGCAAAGATTAAATAGTATGGGGGCTAATGCGGGGATGAAAAAATATCCTGAACTATGCAAAAGCGCCATGCCCAGCGCTGCCAATGCAGCCGTGAGCGCATAAGGCAGGCAGATACGTAAAAGATCAGGAGCCAGCAAGCGCGCCTCACCGGAAAGACCTGGTGCGAGCAGGGAGGTGAGTGGCTCTGCCAGCAGAATACCCGCAGCAATGCACACACTGATACATGCCCCAAGCCGCAAGCTTAATCCATGAACAAGGGCGCGCATGAGTGGGGTATTGATGAGACCGGAAGCAGGGGTATAGCCAATATGTGCGAGTGTGGCTGTGAGTGAAAGAGACAGAGAGCCTTCATGGAGAAGGCGGCGTGTGAGATGGGGCAGTCGCATGGCGACCACCAGTGCTTCTGCCGCAGGCCCTGTACCAAGCAAGAATGCCATACAGACATCGCGCAGCAGACCAAGCACGCGGGAAAAGAGCGTCATTGCGCTTACAAGTGAACTTGTCTGGAGAAGAGAGGAAGAGGCTGGTATTCCCATAACTATCAGGCTTGGTGAGGTCTTGCCTCTTTCCGCCAAGCCATAACAGTTTCCCGTACATTACGCTCTTGTTCTGCTGAAAGATCTTTTTTGAATTCTTCAGCAAAGACATGAAGGTGCGTACCACCACGCGGGGCGAACAGTCCTCTAATACGACACCAGCACGGTTGCAAGAGTGTCGTAAAGTCTTCCAGCATGCTATTGGTGATGGTCTCCATGAACGATTGATGGTTGCGATAGGCAAACATATAGAGCTTGAAGCTTTTTGACTCGACGCAAAGTTTATCCGGTATATATTCGACACAGATTGTACCACTGTCTGGCTGACCTGTGACAGGGCACAGAGAAGTAAATTCTGGAAAAGCGATGCTGATAATATAAGGACGATGAGGATAGCAGTTGGGAAAGGATTCCAGCAGGTGTACCCCTGGGCCATTTTCTGGAGTAGGCATTTTACCTGTTCCCAGGACGTGGAGATGACTGGTCTGATCCTGACTGCGAGTTGACATAACGACTCCTTAACTCGTGAAAAATAATCCGGGTATGCCTGACTGGCAGACCTTCTTTGGGGCTTGGGGCAGTGTTGTCTGCTGCCTCAAGGCATGTCATCTGCTTGTATACTATTGCCTAACGCGTTACAATATTTCTTTAGCTACCTGAATCAGGAGGTGGGAATGTCTATACCTCTAGTAACGTATATGTGTGATGTTGGGGATGTTCTGCCTTTGGCATCTTCTCTGATGGAGGGGGTTCGAGGGCATATGTGCAGGATGTCTCCTTTGCCTTTTTTGCCAGTAGGAACAGAACTTGTGTATGGGGATGCTGCCTACTGTAAGGTGATAGGCCGTGTCTTGCTCCCTTTGGAGGGCAGAATGCATGCCTTTGCTTGTCCACTCCTCAAAGCCTTACGACAGGTAGCGGCAGAAGAGAGATCTTTTGCTGTGCGCAATTCTGGCTGGAGTGTGGCATAGATCACTCTCTCTGATAAAGGAGATGCGGGGGGGCGTGAAGACCAGAGTG
>CAMTOM010000107.1 GCA_947074125.1 uncultured Desulfovibrionaceae bacterium | reverse complement strand
CCACCACCCGCTCCAGACTCGCGAGTCGTGCTCCCGCTGTCAGAGCACACCCCGCCGGCATTCCCAACAGGCGAACATCAGTGTACGGAACCGGCAAAGGCGGTGTGGCCACGGCTTGAACAACCGGCATGTCGGCTCTGGCATAACGAAGAGCCTACAAATAGATCTCGGGTTGTTCTATAAGGACGAGTAAATCCAAAAAAAGCTCACTGCGAGAACGCAAAGCCTTGATTATCGGAGCTACAAACGTGATGTTGGGAACAAAAAGACCATCCATCACATCAAAATGAGCCCATAACAGCCCAGCATCATACAAAGAATCCATTTCCTCTCCCAAACGGGAGAAATCTGCACTGAGCAAGGAAGGAGAAAGAATCATTACAATACTCTATTGATATATGATAAAAAAATACAAATACCCCAAATGACTAGCGCCCGATAAGAAGGTTGCGTATAAACACAAGCTCCTCCCGCAAACGGACAAAGAGACGCCGATGCTTTTCCAGCACAAAGGTTTCAGGAGAAGTTCCTGTCCCCATACCTTCCTTGCCTTCATACGCATCTGCATTCAAAAGCGACACAGCACCAATGGCACCATCCGTTACGACAAGCTGCTGAACGGGCGCTTCCTGCCGTCCCTGCCCTGATAAAATACGTCTGGCTCCCTCGATTGTCATGCCTTCTTCATGCAGCAAGCGCTGAATAAGGCGCAGGGTTTCCATATGCTCATCAGTATATAAGCGCTGCCCTTTTCCTGTACGTAATGGGGATATCTGAGGAAATTCTGTTTCCCAGAAGCGCAGAACATAGGTTTTCAAACCCAGCATCTCCGCAGCTTCGCCAATGCGGTATGTTTTCTGGCTCATGACTTTTCCGAAAAAGGGCGTGGGCCCACCTGTAAAAACAGGGTCTCCGACAGAAAATATCTCCCTGTCGAAGACCCATCATACATGAAATTGTCATGTAATGCCATAGGCAAGATTTACCTAAATCCGCACCTGAAGAGCACCTGTTAGCGAAAGCGCTATTTTCTCACGTATCTTGTCGACTTCAGCATCTTTCAAGGTACGTTCTGTATGGCGGAAGGTCAGCCGGAAGGTCAGATTCCTCTCCTCTCCTCTTTCAGGTTCAAACAGGTCAATCAACTGTATTTGCTCAAGGAGTGGCAGTTTCATGGCATTCACATGCGCAATCACAGTATCCACGTGCACCCCAGCAGCAGCGGCTACTGTAATATCACGACGGACAGGAGGGAATACAGGCAATGCCGTGAAGCGAATGTACGATGCCTGATGCAATGTTGCCAGCATCTCCATATCCAGTTCTGCAAGCCATATATCCTTACGCGCATGGAAGGCATCAGCCATCTCTGGGCGCACACGCCCCATAACACCTACATCATGCCCATCCACCTGAACAGCTACACAGGGGCGCAAAAAAGGATGTTCGTCCTGCTGCACGCAGACAGGCGCAGAGATATGCAGAAAACGGCATAGCTGTGTGACAATTCCTTTCACATCCATATAGTCCGCATCTCTCTCTTGCTGTGGCCACTGCACATCATGCAGCAAGCCATACAGGAGGATGCCCAATCTGCCAGACTGTCGCACCGTTGTATCAGAAGACGGATCTGCGGCAAAGATATGTGCCAGCTCAAAAAGGCGCAAACCCAAAGCACCCTGGGAAAGATTTGTTTTCAGATTTTGGAGCAAACCAGGCGCAAGGGCTGTGCGTAGCGCATCCTGCTCTGCTGAAAGGGGATTCATGATTGAAACCCGTCCTTCCGCAGGCAAGGCCAGATGATCCAGGTCTTTATGCCCCACAAAACTGTAATTGACAGCTTCGTGCAAACCAAGACCATGTCCCCAGCGCTTCACACGCATCCAAAAGGAGAATACTGGCTCCGGTCGTGCAACATCATCCAATACTCTGGCTAAAGGGGGCAATACAGGAGGAATGGTATCCAAACCATGCACTCTGCCCACTTCCTCAATAAGATCTGCTTCACGAGAAAGATCGTAGCGCCACGCAGGAGGTGTGACCGACCATGTTTCTTTCTGCCCATCCTCAATGGCACAACCCAGACGAGTCAACACGCGCTCATTGAAATCCCGCTCCAGAGCGACACCCAAAACAGCATCTGCCCGCGCAGGACGGAAGGGAATACGGGGCGCAACATAAGGCTTGGGTTCTGTGTGACATATGCCACGGCGCACCCTGCCGCCAGAAAATGCTGCTATCAATGAGGCCGCCCTGTCCAGTGCCCATAGACTGCGGGACTGATCCACACCACGTTCAAAGCGATACGAAGACTCACTGGAAAGGCCTAGACGGCGCGAAGTGCGACGAATGGAAGCAGGACGAAACACCGCACTTTCCAAAAACACAGATGTGGTTGCTGTATCCACTGCGGACTCCATACCCCCCATAACACCAGCCAGAGCCACTGCCTCTTCGCCATCTCGAATACAAAGATCCGCAGCGCACAAGACACGCTCCTGTTCGTCCAAAGTGACAAAGCGCTCACCTTCACGCGCAGGCGAAACAGAAATAGCTTTGGCATTCAGTTTATTGAAGTCAAAAGAGTGCAGCGGCTGACCACATTCCATAAGAATATAGTTGGTTACATCCACTACATTGGAGATGGGACGTACACCCACAGCGTGCAGGCGATGACGGATATGTGCTGGTGAGGGAGCAATCGCAATACCTTCAATAATGCGTCCGGCATACAGCCAGCAAAGCTCAGGATCGGCAACACGTACCGAAATATTTCCGCTAATGTCATCCCCTTCTTCCTGCATGGCAACTTGCGGCAAAGTCAGTGGCAAATCAAAGGCCAGCGCCACTTCGCGAGCAAGCCCCAGTACAGAAAGACAATCAGCGCGGTTTGGTGTGACATTGATATCCAAAACTTCCGTGTCCAGATCAAGCACATCAAGAAGGCGCTGCCCCACGGGCAGATTTTCTGGCAATACCATGATGCCAGAATGATCTTCTGTCAGCCCCAGTTCGCGCTCGGAACAGATCATGCCAAAGGAAGGCTGCCCACGCAATTTTGCCTTTTTGATAACCAGACCACCAGGCAGGACACTCCCCACCAAAGCTACCGGTACATGCTGTCCTGTGGCAACATTGGGCGCGCCACACACGATATCCAGCAACTCCCCCTGTCCTGCATCCACTTTACACACATGCAGATGGTCTGACTCAGGGTGATCCTCACATGAAACCACATGACCCACGACAATAGAAGCTATATCTTCATAAGGACGTACAACTTCTTCAAGCTCCAGACCAAGCATGGTCAGTCTGTCGCCCAATTCCTGAGTACTGCCTTCGTAAGGCACAAATTCTCGCAACCATTTGAGACTGAGTAACATACCCTATCCAATCCGTAAGAAAGATTAAAATGACCACGCGGGCTTTGAAGGAAGGTCAGGCAAAGGCGCCTCTTCTTTCTGTTCACCATAGGAACCATATGCTCCCGGACGGAGCTGCACACGCTCCTTTTTTTCCACTGGCTCCTCTGCGGTCACAGGCTTGCCATAGGCATCCATGCCCACATTCATGGGAGGAGGAGGCGGAGAAGAATTTCGCCCATACGATCCGTTTTTGTGCTCAAGCCCTGAAGGATGCTGTAACTGTGCTGCAAAGACCTTAGATATCAGCAGAGAACAAAGCACCATAGAAATCCCGACGACAGGAACAAAAAAATATGCGATTTTTTTTAACATGCCCCATCTCTCCACAATACCTTCCAAGCATTTTGCAACACAATCCAGATGCGCAAACCCAGCGAGTTACAATCAGACACTGCTAGGCAAACTGACCGAGAAAACGTACGTCATTTTCAAAAAACATACGTAAATCCCCGATACCATATTTCAGCATCGCCACGCGCTCCACACCCAAACCAAAGGCGAAACCAGAAACCACAGAAGGATCATAGCCCACAGCCTCAAAAACAGCCGGATCAACCATGCCACAACCCAGAATTTCCACCCAGCCTGTGGTTTTGCACACACGGCATGGCTCACCATTAAGATGCCCCTTCCCCCCGCACATACAGCAGGAAATATCCACCTCGGCAGAAGGCTCCGTAAAGGGGAAAAAGGAAGGACGGAAACGCACCTGAGTCTGCGCACCAAACACAGCACGCAAAAAAGCCGTCAGCGTACCGCGCAAATGCGCCATACTGATATTTTCACCAACCATAAGCCCCTCAACCTGATGGAACATGGGCGTGTGCGTCAAATCAGAATCACGACGATACACTTTACCAGGCGCAATCACAGCCAGAGGAGGCTTTCGGGAAAGCATGGTGCGCACCTGAACTGGTGAGGTATGCGTACGCATCAGAATCTTTTCAGAAATATACAGCGTATCCTGCATATCACGGGCAGGATGCTCAGGAGGCATATTTAACGCTTCAAAATTGTAGTAGTCATTTTCCACTTCAGGGCCGGAAACAACTTCATAGCCAAGGGAATTAAAGACAGCACAAATTTCTTCCTGAACCAGCGTTGTGGGGTGAAGCGAGCCACTCCAGGGCGTTCTTCCTGGAAGACTGGCATCAAAACGAGCCAGCGCCGCTGCCTCCTGACGAGCCTCCAGATCGGCGCGATGGCCATCTAAAAGGGCGAGCAGGCGCGTCTTTATTTCATTTGCCATCTGCCCTACAGCAGGACGCTCTTCAGGAGAGAGTCCCGACAGTTGCGACATCAATTGGGCGAGGCGTCCCTTACGACCCAGAAAATCCACACGGAGCTGTTCCAGATCTGCCAAAGAAAAAACCTGGCCGAGACCCTTTTCGAGTTCTGGAGCCAGGCGCTGCAACACACTGAGTAAATCCATGAAGTTCTCACTACTGCGCATATCAAAACAGACGCAGTTTACATCTCCCAGCCGATACGTTCGGTGGTCTCCCAAAAGGAGACCACCCCACAACAATATCGCCTGAAAACAAGGTTAATTCAGAGCAGCCTTGGCTGTTTCCACCACCTTAGCGAAATCATCTTTATGAAAAATAGCCAGGTCGGCAAGGATCTTGCGGTTCAGCTCAATTCCTGCCTTGTTCAGACCGTGCATCAAACGGCTGTAAGAAAGTCCATTGGCACGTGCGCCCGCATTGATTCGCAGAATCCAAAGTTTGCGGAAGTCACGTTTGCGGAGCTTACGTCCGACATAAGAGTACTGTAATGAACGTTCTACAGCTTCACGTGCGGTACGATACAGGCGGCTGCGTCCACCACGAAAGCCTTTCGCAGCGGCAAGATATTTTTTATGCCGACGGTGTGCGGCAAGACCTCTCTTCACTCTCATAGGATTTCCTCCTCATTGCGCCGGCGAGGCGGAGATCATGCCAGCCGACGGAAAAAATTCACACTCAAATCACAATGTCATATCGGAAAATACGTAATGGCTTTCGCCATGTTTCAGACGTTTTTCAAGCGATACTAGACATTGGGAAGCATACGACGGACAGACTTTTCATTGGTGCTGTCCACAAGCGTGCTCTGGCCCAAACGCATTTTGCGACCAGGAGCCTTCTTGGTAAGGATGTGGCGCAAATTCTGACGACGACGCTTGAACTTGCCGCTACCAGTTACCGAAAAACGCTTGGCGGCTGAACGCCGAGTTTTGATCTTAGGCATGGGATTTCTCCTCCCTCGTTTTATACACGAAAAAAGCATGGCTTCTTTCGCCCGTGTCACGACAACAGAAACAAAAAGGCACGGGGATGGGAAATTGCCGTAAAAAGTTTCCAGACGCAAGCAAAACGTGGCACGATAAAAATAAAGCTCAAGAAACCAAGCTCGGAAAAACAACGACTATTTGAGCATTCGTACGGACACAACAACTGC
>CAMTOM010000106.1 GCA_947074125.1 uncultured Desulfovibrionaceae bacterium | reverse complement strand
AGAAAAGTAAACCTGTGGAAGGACACAAGATAAAGACAAGAGGCGAAAGAACAACAGACACCCTCTCAGAACATATGGTTTTTTCATGCTTATTTCACCGGAATGAGCATTTTTGTGCCACGTACACTCAAGACAGTTTGTGGTGTGGCGATTCTGATAGATTCAGGCGTCATCTTGCCAATATGCCCAGAAGAATACACAGATGTTCCCTGGCGCAAATACACATCAAAAACGTTTTCGCCAGACTGTGGTTCAAAGGCATAGTTTTCCACAATCAGTTCACTGTTTGGCCCAAGACTCATACGGGAGCCATCCACAAAGCAAACGCCCGCACTCGCATCATCAGCGGTACGGATAACATCCTGCTTGAAAAGCTCCATACCTTCATTGGCAGCCAGTGAAGATTCTTCACGCAAAACATCCACTTTGCCGCTCATGCTCTTAATGGTTGCAGCCCTGTTTGCCGCATCATCAGAAGCGTGGGCAACAGAACATATGCCAAGACCCGCAATAAGCATTGCGATGGGAAATATAGACTTCATCTCAAACTCCTTTAGGCATTTTGAAAATGAGCATCATTCTCTTTTTTCAAGTTTTTTATACAAAAAAGAAACTATAGTCAATCTCATCTCTAGCTCATAAATCGTATAGTGCCCCAAAATATTTATAGCTAGAAGAAGGCATTTTAGATATATCCATCAGTTATTTTTTATTAATTTTAAAAAATAAGAGCGGCCGGACATTTGCCCAGCCACTCTTTATTCATGGACGTACTCAATAAACGAGAAAAAAATCTTTCTTTTAAGAAAAATATTCTTTCTTCTATGTCTTATCAGCACAGCGAGGCAAAATGCCCACAAAAGCAAGCACTGTCTCTCCTCTGTGATACGTTACTGAGCCATTACCTCCACACGGCGGTTTTTAGGCTCAAATTTTTTGCCCTTTTCGTAAGGCACAAGAGGCATATTGGGACCAAAGTACTGAATTGACATGATATCTGAAGCAATACCACGCGATTCAAGCATGGAAGCAATCTGTTCCGCACGCTTCCGGCTGATTGTTTCGTTAATCTGTGCAGATCCGGTGCGATCTGTATGCCCAGAAACGTATACTTCAGGATTCACGCGCCCTTTAATATCAGCCAGAATGGGAGGAAAGAGTTTTGCAGGATCTTCCTGTGGCGCATACGAGCCAGTTGCAAAATAAATGACATACCAGCTTGGGGGCTTGGGCATGACAGAAATAGCGTCAGCAAAATAGCGATCTACATAGTCATTCGTTGTTGTTTTCACTTCTGACAAGCCATCATTGGAGACTGTCAGCATCTGTGAATCCTGACTCAAAACCTTGGTTTCTGTTTCAGCAAGGTTTCTGACAGTCACCTCACCAATTTCGCCATCGTCATTTGGCAGCAAGACTACCGTTGTCTTGGCACAGGCAGCAAGACCAAAGATAGCCAGCGCACAAACAGATACACGCGCATAACGTAAGATAACAGCATTCATAATCAGTCCACCTTGAGAAGCAATTTAGAGTTACGCGCTCCAAGTACCATTTGCGGTGTCGCAATTCTAATGGTTTCTGGAGCCATCTTACTGATCTGGCCAGAAGAATATACAGATGTGCCCTGACGCAAAAACACGTCAAAAGCCGTCTTATTTTCACCAGGCACAAAAACGTAATCAACAACCGTCAACTCGCTATTGGGGCCAAGGCTCATGCGGGAACCATCCACAAAGCATACCCCCACCTTGGCATTACGTGCCGTACGGATAACATCCTGCGGAAACAGTGTCATACCCTCTGTCACAGGTATGGCAACCTGATCGCGCAAGACAGCTACTTCACCTTTCATTTCTTTCAGTGTAGCAGCTCTTTCCACTGCATGGGCACTGCTGCCTGTCAGCAAAAGCCCTCCCAGTAGAAGTACGCTTACAAAGCTCATGTATCTCATTGTACACTCCCTATCGGAACGTGCCACATCACCGGCATGCAGCTTACGCCCCTCCAAATAATATTAACATCATGCCACACATTCCTGTGCGACACACCTTGGCATTCTGCGCATGTACTACAGAACCTCCCCAAAGCGGCACTGCGATACTACAGACATATTCCAAGGACACCCTTGTCCCCCGCGACTCAAAATCGACTGCCCTCAAAAAAACTTGAGGGCAGTCGATGATAAGCAGTTGTCTCTACAGGAAAAACAGAAATGATGGGCGCACAGCAAATGTGCGAACATGGGATTCCCCCAAAGACGGGCATAACAAGCACGCATAACGATGAGCTGTCCCCGCAAACATCAGATTCCCCCTCAAGACTCTTTAGCTATTTCATATTTGAAGCCTGCTCCAATCGGCGCACGGTTTCTTCACGTCCCAAAAAAGCCATAACATCAGGCAAATGTGGCCCTCCCATGTAGCCAAGCAATGCCACACGTACAGGAGGCCCTACCTGCTTAAACTTAAGAGCATTATCCGTCACATATTCCTGCAATACGCGCTCCGTATTCGCAATATCAAAAACTTCAAGCTTTTCCAAAACCCGACAAACACCCGTCACATGGGCGCGTCCCTCTTCTGTGAGGGCTTTTGCTACCGCACTGCTATCATAGCTGACGTGTGCAGCATCAGAAAGTAAAGGAGTGAAAGCTGTAGCCAGGTCTTTCAGATTGCTTGCCCGTTCACGAAACAAAGGAGCAAGCTGTGCTACAAGAGCTTCATCAGCCTGAGGAAAGCCAGCCTGATGCACAAAGGGAGTTGTGAGCGCTGCAAGCGCATCAAGAGGAAGATGGCGCATGTAGTGAGCATTCAGCCATTGCAATTTTTCAGGATCAAAAGCCGCTGCCGCCGCATTCAATGATGAACCATCAAAGAAAGATACCAACTCTTCAAGGCTGAAAATCTCCTGATCACCATGCGACCAGCCAAGGCGTACCAGATAGTTGACCAGTGCCTGCGGCAAAAGACCATCCTGCTCGTACTCAATAACCGCACGGGCTCCATGACGCTTGGAAAGCTTCTGACGGTCAGGACCAAGAATCATGGGAACATGCCCAAAACGAGGTACGGGCAAACCCAAGGCCTCATAAATGAGAATTTGCTTTGGGGTGTTGGAAACATGGTCATCACCACGCAGAACATGCGTAATGCCCATTTCATTATCATCCACAACAACCGCCATATTATATGTGGGCATCCCGTCTGCCCGACGAATCACCATGTCATCAAGCTCAGAAATATCAACAGCGATCGTTCCTTTCACCATATCATCAAAAACGACCTTGCCTACCGCCGGAATCTTCAAACGTACACAATGCCCCTCACCTGCGCCCAGATTTTGTTCTCGACATTTGCCATTATAGCGTGGCTTAAGCCCTTTGGCACGGGCTTCCTCACGCATGGCATCTACCTCTTCGGGCGAACAGGAGCACCAGTACGCATGCCCTGTTTCCAGCAGGCGATCTACCGCAGCATTGTACAGTGCGGTACGCTGCGTTTGATATACAGGCTCTCCATCCCAGTCCAGACCAAGCCAGCGCATGGAAGCAAGGATAGAATCCGTATATTCCTGCCGCGAGCGCTCCAGATCAGTATCTTCAATACGCAAATAAAACTCGCCACCAAAATGACGCGCCAGCAACCAGCAAAATATCGCTGTACGCGCACCACCAATATGAAGATGGCCTGTGGGACTTGGGGCAAAACGTGTGACAACCCTGTTGCTCATACCTGTTCCTTCACAAAAAATGATTTCAGTCTGTATAATAACTACTCTACTCGTTCCACACGCTTCACACCAGCAACGGTCTTCAGCAATGTACGCTCCACAATAGAACGCAGTGTTTCAGTCGCATGAGGACAGCCCTTACAATTCCCCGTCAGGCGCACCTGCACAAGACCATCGTCATGGCATGCCACAAGTTCAATATTACCACCATCCTGAACCAGGACTGGCCGAATCAGCTCCAATGCCGCCTCTACAGCTTTTTGCATAACTCTCCTCCCTTTCAATAACTGACTGTTGTTACGAAGCCATCCATGCAATGTCAAGGCGCAAGCCTGAAAGACAAACAAAACTTGCCTCTCTTGCAAAAAGATTTTAGAATTATTGTTTATAATAACATTTCGGAGGTCTCTCCTGTGGTTTCTCTCAAACAACGACATTTTTTAAAACTTCTTGATTTTACGCCAGAAGAAATCCGTCACTTCCTTTCCCTTGCTTCTCTTTTGAAGCAGGCGAAGAAAAATAAAAATGAATATCCCTATCTCAAGGGAAAAAATATTGCGCTTCTTTTTGAAAAAGATTCTACACGCACACGCTGCGCCTTTGAAGTTGCCGCACATGACCAGGGGGCACATGTTACCTATCTTGGCTCTGCGGGTTCCCAAATAGGCAAAAAGGAATCTATGGCAGACACTGCCAGAGTGCTTTCGCGCATGTTTGATGCCATTGAATATCGAGGGTTTGGCCAGAATATTGTTGAAGAACTGGCGCGCTATGCCTCTATACCCGTCTGGAATGGTCTGACCAATGAAGCACACCCCACACAAGTACTGGCTGACCTGCTCACCATGCAGGAACACTCTGAACGCCCCCTCAACGAGCTTACTTTCGCCTATCTTGGCGACGCACGCTACAATATGGGGAATTCCCTTATGATTGGCGCTGCCAAAATGGGCATGAATTTCCGTTCTGTCGCGCCTGAAGGTCTCCAGCCAGATCCCGCACTCACCCAGACCGCACAGGAAATCGCCGCACAGACAGGTGCGCAGATCAGCATTACTGACAGTGTGGAAGAAGGCGTTAAGGGGTGTGACTTCCTCTATACGGATGTGTGGGTTTCCATGGGGGAATCTCCCGATGTCTGGGAAGAACGCATTCGCGCTCTCCTGCCATATCAGATCAATAAAAATGTCATGGAACTCACAGGTAATCCCTATTGCAAATTTCTGCACTGCCTGCCAGCATTTCACAACAGAGAAACAACCATAGGCGAGGAAATATACCAGAAGTTTGGTATTGAAGCTATGGAAGTCAATGACGAGGTTTTTGAGTCACCGGCCAATATCGCCTTTGATGAAGCAGAAAACCGCATGCACACCATTAAGGCTGTTATGGTCGCCACGCTGGCGGATAAGCTGCCCTGCTGCTAAGTTGTACTCATAGCAAGGAATAAGGATATGCACACACCAACAATTGTCATCAAGTATGGCGGAAATGCCATGGACAAGCCAGACCTTGCGACTGCTTTTGCACAGGGTCTTGCCGTACTTGTCGCACAGGGAATGCGTCTGGTTATCGTGCACGGGGGAGGGCCTTTTATCAATGCCCTGCTCACACGCCTTAACATTGAAAGCCATTTTGAAAAAGGCTTGCGCGTTACCACTGAAGCCACTATGGAAGCTGTGGAAATGGCACTTTGCGGGCAGGTCAACAAAGCTGTTGTCAGCGCCTTTCAAGAGCACGGTATTGCTGCTGTGGGCATTTCAGGAAAAGATGCGAAGCTTCTGCAAGCCAGACAAAAAGATCCCGCTCTCGGTCTTGTTGGTGATGTGCATACCGTCAATCCCCATTTGCTGGAAGTCCTCCTCAACAATGCCTTTGTACCTGTTGTCGCCCCTGTTGCCTCTGGTCTGCAGGGCACAAGCCTCCATATCAATGCGGATACGGCGGCAGGCGCCATTGCCGGCGCCCTCACGGCTGACTACCTTGTTTTGGTCTCTGATGTTCCGGGCGTCCCTGATGCGAGCCGATCGCTCTTGCCCCGCCTTGGTCCCCCGCAACTAGCAACTCTCATAACACAACACGTTTTTCATCGGTCCAAGCTGCCCCAAGTCGCCGCCTGCCCCCATCGCCTTACCCGTGTC
>CAMTOM010000105.1 GCA_947074125.1 uncultured Desulfovibrionaceae bacterium | reverse complement strand
GATGACCTACAGCTTGGATTTCGTCCAACGATTTCACTGCACCATATTCTGGGTGGAGCAGCAACACAAGCGGAGGAAATAAAAAACACGGCCAAAACCAGGGGCGGGCATCACGCTGGTTACGTTTGGCTATCATCATGCCTGTGAACGATGCCCCCAGCGAGATAAGCAACATGCCAATGCCAAAAGCCATCAATACGGGGAGCAGAGCATAAAGCTGTTCCATAGATACCTCTTCGTTACTGTCCGCTTTTTCTTGTTACTTCACTTATTGTGTTATCGGTCAGGCATAGTTTTTTTGCAGGGATGTTTGCTCCCTCAAAATGGTTTCGGGGAGGCGATGCCTCCCCGAAACTCAGGATATTCTCATTATCCCCAAAGAATGTGATCACTGCGCAAAGGATTGCTAACTCCTGCAATATCAGGCATCAGCCGGATACCATAGGCATAGCGTCCATTATGGGTTGTCGTGTAAACACCTTCATATGTGGTAACGCCATTTTCTTTCCCCACGGGAACCAGTGTGACAGTATTTGGGCTTTGCTCAAAGTTGCCATTGGTAACAGGGCCAATAACGAGCTGTACCAATAGTTCTTCGGGAGCAAGATCTCCTGTGTGTACCTGTACAACTGTTCTCATGGGGTGTTCACACAAGAGGACATCGCCCTCTATACCCTCTACCTGAATATTCTGTAAGCTGACGTGTGCAAAGCGTGCCGCGATATTCTGACGCCATTGCGCAAGAGTACGTGCGAGTGCCTGCTTGCTGGCTGTCAGCTCCTGCCCTCGCAGTGCAGCGGGCACATAGACTTGGGTGAGGTATTCGCGCACCATACGGCAGGCACTGTATTGAGCTGTGAGCGAGAGAAGGGACTGTTTGCTCTTTTCAATCCAGCTATGTGGCAGACCATCATCCCCACGTTCAAAATACAGGGGAACAACCTGTTCTTCCAGGAGGCTGTACAGGCTTTCTGCATCTTCATAATCGCTTTGTTTTTCTTCGAGGTGACCATCTGTGACTACAGAGCCGATAGTCCAGCCATTTTTCCCATTGTAGCCCTCAACCCACCAGCCGTCAGAAATACTCAGGTTGATACCTCCATTGACGGGAACTTTCATGCCGCTTGTGCCGCTGGCTTCATAAGGACGCCGTGGCGTATTCAGCCAGACGTCACATCCTTGTGAGAGCAGGCGGGATACGGTGAGGCTGTAGTCTTCAATAAAGAAGACATGTCCGAGGAAACGTGGATCACGAGTGTGCTTGACGACTTCCTGAATCATGTCAATTCCCTGTCTGTCGGCAGGGTGTGCCTTGCCAGCAAAGATAATGATGACAGGACGGTCGGTTCGATTGAGCAGACGTGCCAGACGTTCAATATCGGCAAAGAGCATGGTTCCCCTTTTATACGGGGCAAAACGGCGTGCGAATCCAATAACAAGAGTTTCAGGAGTCAGGTGCGTTGAGAGCTCTTTGCGTTCTTCACGGCTGAGTGAGGCAAGCGGAGCGCTGTCTTGCAGGCGCTTGCGCAGGAATGTGAGCAGGTTCAGTTTTTGGAAGCGTTTGGCTTCCCAGAACATGCTGTCGGGTATATCGAGAATTTTTGCCCATTCTGGAGCTGTGGGAGACCAGTCCAGCCAGTCATCGCCCAGAGTCTGATTGAGCAGTGTGCGGAATACTGGCCCTGCGTACGAGGCAATATGGACGCCATTGGTTACATATCCAATGGGTACTTCAGGTACGGTCATGCCTTTCCAGGTATTACGCCACATGGAACGGGAAACATAGCCATGAAGCCAGCTAACAGCATTGGCGCTTTCTGAATACTTGAGCGCAAGAATCGTCATGTCAAAGACATGAGGATCGCCATCTTCCTTGAAGCCCATTGCCAAAAAGTCCTGCCAGCTCAGACCAATCGTATTGGCATAAGGCTGGAAGTAGCGTGCCATCAAATCGTGGCTGAAACGCTCATTTCCTGCATCAACGGGGGTATGCGTTGTGAACACACATGAACCGCGTACAAGTTCTGTTGCCTCGGCAAGGCTGAGTCCTTCATCATTCATGTGCCAGCGGATGCGCTCCAGTACGAGAAATGCGGAATGTCCTTCATTCATATGGAAAACAGAAGGAGCCAAACCAAGCTTGCGCAAGAGTGAGACGCCTCCCATACCCAAAAGCATTTCCTGACGCAGGCGGATATCCCTGTCTGCTTCGTACAGACGAGCGGTAATGCCCTTGTCTTCGTCAAGGTTTTTGGCAAGGTTGGTGTCGAGCAGGTAGAGGGTAATGCGTCCTACCTGACAGCGCCAGACCTGTGCGAACAAGGTACGCCCGGGGAGTTCCAGAGAAACTTCCAGTGGTATGTCCTGAAGATCCCGTACCTGCTCCAGGGGGAGGTTGGAGAAATTGTTTTCTGGGTACAGGGCAATTTGAAGTCCTTCCTGATCCAGTCTCTGGCGGAAGTAGCCGTTACGGTACAGAAGACCAATGGCAACGAGCGGAATGTTGATATCGCTGGCAGATTTGAGATGGTCTCCTGACAGAACACCAAGACCGCCGGAATAAAGTGGCAGGCTTTCATGAATGCCGTACTCTGTGGAAAAGTAGGCAATGGGGTGTGAGGTATCAATCCCATGCTCATTGGCAATGGACTTTGCAGGGCTTGTAGGCGCATTCATGTAGGCATCGAAATCAGTCATTACCTGCTGGTATTTGGCAAGATAGGTGCTGTTTTGTGCGAGACTCTCAAGGTGAGCCGGATCGGCTTCCTCAATCATGCGAATGGGATTATAGCCTGTGCGTTCCCAGTCATTATGTCCTAACTCGCGGAATAGACTGACAGCCTCTGGCTGCCAGCACCACCACATATTATTTGCCAGTTCGCGCAGGCGCATAATGCTTTTGGGCAGACGTGCGACAACAGAAAAAGGCCGCAAGTGAGGGTGTGCTGAAGAGGCAACGGTGAGGACGCGGTTGAGTGATTCCTGACGGCGTTCACTCGCCACAAGCTGATTGCGTGTTGCAGCGCAGGCCAACGCATCATTATAGGCCTGTCCATAATGGCAGAAGAAGTTTGACCATGACGTATGTTCGGAAAGGGCGCGTACAGCCAGACGCTGCTGATCCAGCTCTTCTGTTGAGCAGGTTGCGTATTGCAGAAGGGTTTTGCACAAATTATCGACGACACTGTCTGCGGCACACATGTTGCGCGAAAGAACAGTAACGCCATCTTTGCTGCCATCGCGTCCCTCCTGCCCTCTGGCCCAGATGCCATAACCGGAAAGGTCTGTTGTCAGCGTAGGAACGCCATATGCGGCGCTTTCGTGTGGTGTATAGCCCCACGGTTCGTACCATGAGGGGAAAACACCGAGATCACAGCCGGAAAGGACTTCAAAATAGGGCATGTTCAAAAAGCCGTCATTGCCGTCCAGCATGGCAGGCACAAAGAGCACCTGCACATTGTCGTCTTTGCGGTTGAGAAGATTGAGGCGCTTGCATGTGTTGATAATGGGGTCATTGGCACTGTTGTAGATATAGTGGCTGGTGAGGAAGCCTGCATCGGGCATATCAGGATCTGCACAGGCCTGGGGATCACCGTTAACCGCAGCAGCATTCACACCCGTATGCCCGCCCATGACAAGGCAAAGCGCCAGAATATGTGTGTCTGAATTTTTGATGGTGTCCTGAATGCGCCCCAGCGCTTCCAGAAAAATATCAACGCCCTTATTACGAAATTCATAGCGGCCTGAGATAACCATAATACGGGTATTCTCTGGCAATGTGCGACGTAGCAGGCGCTGTACAGGCTCAAGGAGTTTGCGGCGATTTTCCAGTGCCGCAACACGATCCTTGCTGTAGTCATGAATGACACGCATATCCAGACCATTGGTTGTAATGATGTCTGGAGCGCGCCCAAGAAGCGCATGGGCTTCTTCTGCTGTGATATTGCTTACGGTGGTAAAAACATCAGCTTCGCGGGCAGCGACACTTTCCATGGAGTATTTGGCAGTGATATTATAGGCTGCGGCTTCACGAACGGGCGAGATGGTTTTCATCTTGGCATAAATGTCCACATTGGAACCAGCCATGGCGCGTCCCAGCATGGTCGCGTGTGTTGTGAAAACGGTAGCGACACCTGGAGCCAGTTTCTTCAGCGCCAGAATGGCAGCGCCGCTCATCCATTCATGGCATTGGGCAACTGCCAAAGCGCCATTGGGGGCAATCATTGTTGTATAGGCTGTAGCAATGACCTCGCCACACGTGTAGCTGAACATCACAGGTTCAATATAATCCCAACCGCCGGAAAGTGAGTCAACACCATATTGTTCCCAGAGTTTATGGAGCAGTTGTGGTGAATTGTGGCGGTTGGCAAAGTCAACAAGGATAACTCTGGGCTTTCCAGGAATATCCCAGCGTCCGAAACGGCATTTGATGTCTCGTGCGTTCAGAGCATTGCGTAATGGCACCCAGGAGGATTCATCTGTTTCTATGAAAGAAGCGTTATTGTGCAGATCAGGGCCGAGCAGAAAGTAGCGGTCATCATACGCTTCTACAGCGGAAAGGGCTTTACTGGCGACAACTTCATAAATGCCACCGACTTTATTGCAGACTTCCCAACTGATTTCAAACCCATAAGGGGTGGAGGATTTTTCTGTCATGGTGATCCTTGTATCTCTGCATAAAGGAGAAGTAAAGGGTTATGAGCGGTCGTACTCTGTTATTGAGTTCTCCTGTCGGTTTGGCATGGGAAAGTGCTTTCGTCAACAGGAGGTGTTTTCTTCTGGCAGCGTGAGATACAATGTCTTTTCATTCTCTTCTGTGGGAAAGCGTTGTTTCTGTTGTGAGAGGGGACTTCTGCCTTGCTCCTGCTTGTGGCGTTTTTCAATCTGGGCGTCCAGTCGGAGCTGGAAATCCGCAAGAGCATTCATATAGTTGATGTAGGCATCATAAGGAGAGCCGTATGGATTGAAATATTTGTGAACATCACCATCAGCAAACCACTTGGTACACATATAGTAAAAATGGTCTGATGTCTGGAGGCGTTCCCATGTACGCTGGATGTCAGGCATGTTGAGCTGGCGGACTTTTTCCTCACAGCGGTAGACGCTTTCAATGGCATCGTGTTGCATGTCGTTCCCAAGCCAGGCAGTAAGGTCACGTTCCACGTCAGCCCATGAGACGAAAGAAGGAACATCAAGTGCTCCTTTTACATTGAAGGCAGCAACAACCTCAGAAGGGGTCGCGAAAGAATAGTCAGGATGGCGCAAAATGGTTTCGGGCAGGGCATGCATAAATTCGAATATACCACTGTCTGCCCATTGGTGTTCGCCAAAGGTTTCGTAATCCATAAAGAGATTGATGCATTCACCCTGAGTGTTGACAGCGTGTGCCCAGGTGGCAAACTTCTCTGCTGTTAAGGGGTATTCTGGCCAATCTCTATTTGAGAAGCGGAACGCGATGTCGTCGGAAAGACTGTAGTTTTTGAGCAGCAGCTTGAGATGCGAGCATCCTTCCGGCCGGTAGAGGAAGTTGGGACTGCGCCAGCCAAGAACGTGATCTGCGCCTTCTGCAAGAATACCATCATAGCCGAGCGATTCGATTTCATGTGCCAGCTCATTATTATAGATAAGCTCGGTATTGCGGAAAATGCGTGGCTTTTGTCCAAACAGCTCTTCCATGCGTTCGCGGTGACGGGAAACTTGTTCTCGGAAATTTTCGCGACAATACAGGAAGGAGAGCGAGTGGCAATACGTTTCATCCAGAAATTCCACACCACCTGTTTGAGCCAGCGCCTGAAAACTTTCCAAAACTTCTGGAGCGTATTCTTCAAACTGATCAAGAGCGGTTCCAGAAATCGAAAAGGCAATGCGAAAGGCGCCGTTATATTGCCGAATGAGTT
>CAMTOM010000104.1 GCA_947074125.1 uncultured Desulfovibrionaceae bacterium | reverse complement strand
GATGCTTGGAGTACGGGTGACAGAGATGGTAGCTGTCGGGCAATATCCTGTTATGTGCGCTTCTCTTCTAGCTAGGACGTTTACGCTTAAATGAGCGTTTGCGCGATATTTACCTGGGTGATGAGTACGTCCCGCTCTTCATCGTTATTGGTCTGGTTACACGGGGGCTGTTGCTGCGTTACTTTACCAAGACTGACGTCGCGAGCGTTAAGGTGCTGACAATGGGACTGGTAAGCTTCTCGCCTACCGTGCCCGATGGTATCAATGCCTGGTTCTTTATGCACCTGACCTATCTGAGCGTGTTGCTTATGTATTTCCCCTTCAGCAAACTGATGCATATGCCTGGCGTCTTTTTCAGCCCCACGCGTAATATGCCCTGTAACACCAGAGCCGTGCGCCATGTGAACCCCTGGAATCCGCCCAAGCAGTATACAACCTATGCTGAATATGAAGACAACTTCCGCGACGCTATGGCCGAATCCGGTCTGCCGCTGGAAAAACAACCAGAAAAAGCCGCCGCTGAGTAAGGAGTCGTTCCAATGGCAAAATTACCTACGCCGCAAGAGTTGATTACAAGCCGTCCTCCTTTCCCCCAGGAAAGCTGGATGGATATCAAGCCGGAGTTCAAGCCCGGAAACTATTGTTATTCTGCAAAGAAAGAGACAATGGAAGAGCTGCACATGCCCAATCCTCATGATTGGGATCCTACGGCAGATGATTGGGGCTTGCCCGCTGATTGGGAAAAAATCCTTTGCGATGCTTTCCATGATCGCTTGGAAAAGCACCGCTCTCTGAAATTGTTTATGGATATCTGTGTGCGCTGTGGGGCGTGTGCTGACAAGTGTCACTTTTTCATCGGCACTAATGATCCTAAGAATATGCCTGTGTTGCGTGCTGAGTTGCTCCGTTCTTTGTATCGGCGGGACTACACCATGCTGGGAAAGATTTTTGGTGCCCAGGTGGGAGCGCGTAAATGGGATGTGAGCATCGTTAAAGAGCTCTTCTTCTATGCGTACCAGTGTACGGAGTGTCGTCGCTGTTCGCTCTTTTGTCCCTACGGTATTGATACCGCTGAAATCACAGCCATTGTGCGCGAATTGCTGCATGAGGTTGGTCTTGGCATACACTGGATTATGGATCCTGTGAAAAATTGTAATGTCACAGGCAATCATTTGGGGATTCAGCCTCATTCCTTTGTTGAAATCGTGGAAATGCTGGCTGATGACTGTGAAGAGGTTTGCGGTATTCGTCCCAAAACGCCTTTCAATGAAAAAGGGCATGAGATCCTTTTCATCACGCCTTCTGGAGACGTTTTTGCTGATCCAGGTATCTATACTTTCATGGGCTATCTGATGCTGTTCCATGAACTGGATCTGGATTACACGCTTTCCACATATGCTTCAGAGGGTGGGAACTTTGGTTCCTTTACCTCCTTTAATATGGCCAAGAAACTGAACGCAAAGATGTATGCCGAGGCAGAGCGTCTTGGTTCAAAGTGGATCCTTGGTGGCGAATGCGGACATATGTGGCGTGTGGTGAACCAGTATATGGATACCTATAATGGACCAGCGCCTTCCAACATGATTCTCCCCAAATCTCCGATTACCGGTACTGTCTTTAAGAATGCCGCATCCACAAAAATGGTGCATATTGCTGAATTTACAGCCGATTTGATCAAGCACAACAAGCTCAAGCTGGATCCCAGCCGTAATGATCATATTATTACGACATTCCATGACTCATGTAACCCAGCGCGTGCCATGGGGCTTTTGGATGAGCCTCGCTATATTCTCCAGTCCGTGTGTAATAACTTTGTGGAAATGCCAGAGCAGACCATTCGTGAGCAGACATTCTGTTGCGGTGCGGGTTCTGGTCTGAATACTGAAGAAATTATGGACTTGCGTATGCGTTCTGGCATGCCGCGCGGCAATGCCTTGCGTTATGTGCAGGAAAAACATGGTGTGAATCACATGGCATGTATTTGTGCCCTTGACCGTGCGACGTTGCCACCTTTGGCAAACTACTGGGCACCGGGTGTGAATGTGAGTGGTCTGCATGAGCTGGTGGCTAATGCCCTTGTTATGAAAGGTGAGAGCCAGCGCACCATGGATCTGCGGCAGGAAGATCTGCCCGGAGTGGAGCAGGAGGACGAATAATGTATAATAAAAAATATGTTATTGTGGGGATTATCGTCTTTGTGGCGCTCTTCACCACGCCATTCTGGCTTGGGGGGATGGGTGGAGGCGAATATACCCGCCCTGCCATTGAGTTGCCCAAAGGTGAAAAAGAGTGCGTGGAGCCTGTGGAGTACATGCGTGCAGAGCACATGCAGTTATTGAATGAATGGCGCGATGAGGCCTTACGTAATGAATCGCGTGTGTACGTCTCATCTACTGGGAAAAAATGGGAAATCAGCTTACAGAATACTTGTATGAAGTGTCATAACAATCCGAAGGAATTCTGTGACAAATGCCATATTTCCAACAGTGTGTATCCTTACTGCTGGACGTGCCATATTCAGCCCAAGGAGAGCAAATAAATGAATAACAGCAGAAGAAACTTCCTGAAAGTGGCTGGTATTTCGGCATTTGCTTTCAGTAGTGGCCTGGCTGCTCTTGCTCCGGAAAAAGTGGGAGCTGCGGCTATAGGCAAGTATGAAAAAGGTTCCAAGGCTCTGGACGCAAAGCGCTGGGCAATGGTTATTGATACCCGCCGTTTTGCCAGTCCCGCAGATTACAAACCTCTTATTGAGGCATGTCACTCTGCGCATAATGTTCCCTTTATTCCCGCTGCTGATGGCAGTGGGCGTGAGCATGTGCAGGGAATCAAGTGGCTTTGGCTCGATAAATACGAACAAACGTTCACTGATGACATGAATGCCCAGTTGCCAGCAAAAGTCCGTAATGGCAGTTATCCTTTATTGTGCAATCACTGTACAAATCCTCCTTGTGTGCGCGTCTGTCCTACGCAGGCAACATACAAGATGCAGGATGGCATTGTGGCTATGGACTATCATCGTTGTATTGGGTGCCGTTTCTGTATGGCAGGCTGTCCGTATGGTGCGCGTTCATTCAACTTTATGGATCCGCGCAAGCATCTGGCTGATCCGGTGCCCAATCCGGCCTATCCAACACGCATGATTGGTGTCGTTGAAAAATGTACTTTCTGTGCGGAACGTCTGGCTGTGGGCAAGCTTCCTGCCTGTGTGGAAGCTTCTGATGGAGCAGTGTTGTTCGGAGATCTTGAAGATCCGAACTCCACGGTGCGTAAGGCGCTGGCTGAAAATTACAGCATCCGCCGTAAGCCCTCGCTGGGAACGCAACCCGGCGTTTACTACCTCATATAGGGAGAACACGCCATGGTAGAAAGACTTCTTACTGGATCGAAAACATATTATCTCTGGCTGCTCTTCCTTCTGGCGATTATTGGAGGAAGCTGTCTGGTATACTGGCAACAGTTGCAGCAGGGATTGACGGTAACTGGTATGAGCCGCGATGTTTCATGGGGCTTGTATATCTCCCAGTTTACCTATCTGGTTGGTGTTGCGGCATCGGCTGTTATGCTGGTTTTGCCTGCCTATTTCCATCACTATAAGCAGTTTAAACGCATGATTATCTTCGGTGAATTCATGGCTGTTTCGGCTGTTGTGATGTGCGCGCTCTTCATTGTCGTGGACTTGGGACAGCCACAGCGTATGGCCAATGTCATGCTGTATCCTACTCCCAACTCTGTTATGTTCTATGACATGATGGTGCTTATTGGTTACCTTTGTCTTAATATTGTTATTGGCTGGGTGACGCTGGAAGCAGAGCGTTTGGATATAGAACCACCGAAATGGGTCAAGTATCTGATCTACTTGTCCATTATCTGGGCATTCTCAATCCATACGGTAACCGCTTTCCTGTATGCGGGTATTCCTGGTCGCCACTATTGGTTGACCGCGATTATGGCAGCTCGTTTTCTGTCTTCAGCATTCTGTTCAGGGCCTGCCATTCTGCTCTTGTTAATGTTCTTATTGCGCCGTTTGACAGGTTTTGACCCTGGTCGGCAGGCCATTAAGACGTTGACTATCATTATTACATACGCCATGTGTATCAATGTTTTTTTCTATCTCCTTGAAATCTTTACTGCTTTTTATAGTGGTATGCCTGGGCATCAGCATCCCATCACCTACCTCTTTGCAGGACATGATGGACATCTGCCTTGGGTAACAAGTTGGATGTGGGCTGCTGTTATTATGGCTTTTGCCGCATTGGCTCTTTTGATTCCACCTAAGTTCCGTGAAAATGAAAAGCTCTTGCCTTTTGCTTTGATCATGCTGGTTGCGGCCACATGGATTGATAAGGGGCTTGGCTTGTTGATTGGTGGTTTTACCCCCAATATGTATGAAACGGTTACCGACTATGCCCCTTCGTTTATGGAAATCAGTGTTGCTCTTGGCGTATACGCCATTGGTGCGCTGGTGCTTTCCTTACTCTGGAAAATTGCTCTGGATGTTAAAAAGGAAACAGGGCATTTTGGTGACTAGCCCTTGCATGTTATAGATGTATGATTGGCGCCGCCTGTTTTGTCAGGCGGCGCCTTTTGTTTTTTGGGCTTGTGGCTTCTTTTCTCCTTGTTTACAGTGAAGAGTGTTTGTGTGATGGGCTCTGTTTTCTTGACCCTGACCTTGTTACAGGAGCAATTATTCAGGTTCGCCCGATATTTTTTGCAGGTTTTTGTGTATTTTTAGAACGGAGGCATGTCTTTTTATGTCCATTATTCTTGGTACGGCAGGGCATATTGATCATGGTAAAACAACGCTTGTTCAGGCTCTAACAGGTATAAACTGTGATCGTCTGGAAGAGGAAAAGCGGCGGGGCATTACTATTGAGCTGGGTTTTGCCTTTTGCGATCTGCCGGATGGGGAGCGCTTGGGAATAGTGGATGTGCCAGGACATGAGCGCTTTGTAAAAAATATGGTTGCAGGCGCCATGGGAATGGATTGTGTGATGCTGGTGATTGCCGCAGATGAAGGTGTGATGCCGCAAACACGGGAGCATTTGGAAATATGCTCTTTGCTGGGCATTCGCAGTGGTTTTGTTGCGCTGACGAAATGCGATATGGTTACTGATGAATGGCGTGCTTTGGTGCAGGAGGATATTCATGCCTATCTTTCTGAAACATTTCTTGCGGAATGCCCTATATTCCCTGTTTCTGCGGTGAGTGGTGAAGGGCTTGATGCTCTCAGAGAGCATTTGGCTCAATGTGCCAGGGGAATATCGCGAGAGCAGGGGAGTGATATTTTTCGTTTGCCTGTTGATAGAGTCTTTACCTTGAAGGGACATGGTACTGTCATTACGGGTACTGTGATTTCCGGATCTGTGCGTGTTGGGGAGGATGTCGTGTTTATGCCGCCGGAGCGTTCTTCAAAAGTGCGTTCTCTGCAAAATCATGGCATAGCATCTGACATTGTGAATGAAAGCCAGCGTTGTGCTGTCAATGTGCAGGGGCTTGAAGTTGGTGAAATTGAACGGGGTTTTGTGCTGGCACATCCGGCAACACTCTTTCCGTCGATGAGCTGGATTATCTCTTTGACATGTCTTGCCTCTGCACCGCGTGCCTTGCGACATCGTACAGAAGTGCATTTTCATCACTGCGCACGTGAATGCGCCGCACGTATCTATCTTCTTGATCGGGACAAACTACAGCCTGGTGAAACAGCTTTGGTAGAGGTTCGCTTCGAGGAATCCATGGTGGGTATGTTTGGAGATAGTTGTATTATACGAGCCTATTCACCTTTGCGAACGGTTGCTGGGGGGTGTATTGTCTCTCCTTTCTCGCCTGTTTTGCGGAAAAAGAGCCCGCGATATGAACGTCATAAAGAGATGCTGGCCTTGCTTGCTTCACTCTTACCTCAAACATTTC
>CAMTOM010000103.1 GCA_947074125.1 uncultured Desulfovibrionaceae bacterium | reverse complement strand
ACAGCAGACAGCTGGTGGGGATATTGTAGCATTGGAACTCGTTAAACCATATTCCGCGAACGACAATCCCTGTCTTGATGAAGCAAAGCGCGATATGGAACAGAATGCAAGACCTGAGCTTAAGACAAAAATTGCAGATATAGCACAATACGATATCGTTTATTTGGGGTATCCCAATTGGTGGGCGACTATTCCCATGCCCATTGCGACCTTATTGGAAAGTTATGATTTTTTAGGAAAAACAATTGTACCTTTTTGCAGTCATGGTGGTGGCAGGCTTGGGCAGAGTGTGAGTGATATTGCAAAGCTCGCTCCCAAGGCAACAATAAAAGAAGCACTTTCGGTACATTATAGTGGCGGGGGGTCGCTGTCGCGCGACATTGATAGTTGGCTTAAGCAAAATGCTTTGGGGCGGTAAGCGTCGTGCCTTCCCCTCGTGTGTCAGTCAGGCTCTGCCTTGATGCTGTGCTTGTGCTTTTGTTTATCAGCTCCCTTGCTTTTCGTATCACCGGACGTATTGCGCATGAGTGGACTGGTTTGTTACTCTGTGTATTGTGTACGGTTCATCTTCTGATAAACCGCACATGGTAATATTTTAAGAGGAAAATTTTCAGCGCGGCGTGTGTTGCACAACGCAGCAAATATCGTTCTTACTGTGACGATGGGGGTACTCTTTGTGACTGGTATGCTGAATGCCCGCCATGTTTTTCATCTTTCGCAACATGTCAACGGTGAGGTGATCAGGCAGGTACACAGTTTTGCAGCGTATTGGGGGCTGGCACTGATTGGCATTCATATCGCTCTGCATTGGGAAATGATATGGGGGGCGTTATGCAAAAGCAGTCATATGCTTAGGAAGAGCAGAAGAGCCTTTTTCATCTCCAGAAGCATTGTTTTTTTGTGTGTGATGTATGGGATTTGGGCTTTTGCTGATAGGGATATGGGGGCAAAGCTCTTTCTGGGATTTTCTTTTGACTATTGGGAAACAGACAGATCTATCATTTTCTGGTATACGAATCATATGGCGATTCTGGGCTTATACGTGATAAGCACACAATATATGCTAGGATGTTTGAAGGCAGATGGCAAAAAGATGCCAAAAGCATAATTCTGCCATGCATAATGTCTGAACAGAATACACAGTCCAGATGGATGTATCGTTGAAAAGGAGTACGTATGAAACGGTTTTTAGTAAAGGCAATAGCGGTAACTGTGGGAATATTGGCTGCAGAAGCAGGTTTTTATTTTACGCAGAGCATGGCTGCAAATAGTGCGGCTGTGAATAAGGAAGGGAAACAGATCATCACCCGCATGGGTACGCAGCCTTCGCGTAAAGGTCCCAGTGAATACTTTACAGGCAATGTAACTGTACGCCCCTTGTTCGGTGCCAAACATCCTGATGCGCCTTTTGGTGCTGTTTCCGTCACATTTGAACCAGGTGCCCGTTCTTTCTGGCATACGCATCCAACAGGGCAGCACTTGATTGTTACAGATGGCGTGGGGCGTACGGGTACGGTAGATGGTATCGTTGAGGAAATACGTGCTGGAGATGCGCTTTGGTGCCCTCCAGAAGTAAAACACTGGCATGGAGCCTCACCAACTACCCCAATGACACATATCGCCTTGACTGGAAGTCTGCCAGATGGAAAGAATGTGACATGGATGGAAAAAGTGACAGATGCTCAGTATAATGGCGATAAGTAGCCGAAAAATACATCGTGTGCTTGGGGGTGGGGAAAATTCCCACCCCTGTTTTGTTTTTGGTATGTGTGATAAAGCCCAGAGTAGAGCGAGAAAAGCCTATTTCTCAAAATGATAGAAATCGAGTGGTGGGACTTTGGGGATCATTCCTGCACAAGCCAGCTTCTCATAAAAAAGCTTCAGCCCTTGCAGCTCTTTTTCTCCAAGAGTGTAGACCAATCCTTTACGATAATATCTTTCCAGCTCCTCACGCGAAAGTGGGCAGCCATAGGATGTCAAATCAAGAATAACATCCATATTGGCAAGACTCCAGTCCCGTGCTTTACGCAACAGTGCGCCAGGGTCTGAAGGAAAGCAGTGTTGTGCAGCAGCACTGCGACTGATGACCCAAATACCAAAGATAAAAGGTAAAGCCGTCCATTCCCGCCATGCTTCCGCAAGGTCTATATGGTAGGGATAGTCTGGATGGTTGCGCAGGCGCAGGGCTTCATCGCCAATGGCAAGAAATGCCTTGGGGGGAGATGCGCTTTGGAGTGCTTTGGTCACAAAGCCTGTTTCGTATGTGACATTGCACTGATAGTGTTCCCGCATCAAGATCTGCAATAAAGCAACCGAGGTGTTGGTTTCATTGCTGACAAGAATTGTCTGCCCGTCAAGATCCTGTATGGGAGAACGAGAAAGGAGAAGCACACTCATGACAGGACCATGAGAACCAATGGAAAGATCTTCTACAAGGAAATAACGCTCTGGACGGCAGGCATATTCAAAACAGGAGGCAGAAGAGATGTGCAGCTCACCACGCGCCATCATGGCATTCAGAACTGCTGGTGGGCCAGAGACAATTTCATAATCATGTGGCATACGCCCTGATTCCAGAGGATAGTAAATGGGCAGGACATTGAGATAGCCAATGCGTCCCATTCGTAGAGAAGGCTGAGACATGGTTCCTCCCTTACAGATTAGGGTTTGCTGACCATCTCTGTTAAGAAGCCACTGAATTGGCAGGAAGCGGCGATTTCTCCATGCGAATTAAACACTTTGACGTCGTAATGGGTGATATGCTGTCCCTGCCGGAGTACATGAGCTTCTGCCGTGATTGTGCCAGACTGGCAGGGGCGTAGATAATTGATGGAACTGTTAAGGGTGACAGTGATATTTGTCTGTCCGTGGTTTGCGGCAAGACCGAAAACAAAGTCAGCCAGGGCAAAGAGTGCGCCACCATGTGCGAAGCCCATACCATTTTTGAGATTGTCGGTCAGTGGCATACTGACTTTAGCATAGCCATTTCTGGCTTCTTCTACTTTCATGCCAAGAAAGTGAGAGAATTTATCATACTTTTCAACAAAATCTTTTTCGCTCATGAACTCTTCCTTATCGCCGAGGGAGCGTATTTGCTCTGTCTCTGAATACATTAGTTCGAAGTTATCCTAGTTATCTTTTTTACCGTACATGGCATAAAAATCTTTTTCTGCTTGTGAATCTCCAATAAGATACAGGCTTTCATCAGCAGCGAAAACATGATTTGGCTCAGGAGGCACAAGGCTCTCATTGCCTCGCTGCACAGCAACAAGATTACACTTTGTTTCTGTGCGCAGACCGCATTCATGGAGCTGTTTTCCCTGCAATTGCTGCGGTGTTTGGGTTCGGAAGATATTAAGCCCCTCATTGAGCATGACAAGCTTGCCTGGTGAGAGCTGGTTGATAATCTGGTTACTCATCATAGAGGTAAGCGAGAGAACAACATCCGCACCCGCAGAATGGAGAATACCGACATTACGGTCAAAGTTGGCTCGGCTGATAATTTGAATATCAGGGCGCAGACGACGGCAGTAAATAGTCAGATAGATATTGATGTCATCATCATGGGTGGTGATAATTACAGTCGGTGCTGTGCGAATGCCAGCCTGTTCAAGAATATCCAGGTCGGCGGCATCTCCCAAAACATAGGCAAGGTCTGTTTTTTTGATGGATGCCTGACGTTCTACAATGCAGCAGTGACGACCATGTTGCTGGAGGTAGTCCGCAGCGGATCTCCCCACACGTCCTCCACCAAGGATCAGAATACTGTTGTTTTTTTCTTTTGTTTCTGGCGCGTTCTCTTGCACAAATTTGTTGAAGTCCTGTATTTGTTTTTCTGTTCCGGCAAGAAGGAGAAGGGTTTTTTGAGTAAACACCGTATCAGGGCGGGGAATCTGGAAAAGTCCACGCTCCCAGATTCCAATAATGTTGATACCTGTTGCGGCGCGCAAACCGCTATTGAGCAGTGTTTTCCCGACAAGTGAGGAGTTGATGACAGCAGCTTCAGCAATAACAAGATTTTTCAGGCGATTGATTACTGTAGAGCGTTCCCGTGCAGAGAGAATGCGTTTGGCGAGTCCCTCTCCCAGTACTTTATGGAGCTGTATGGCTTTGGAACAGCCTGCCATATACAGGATGTCCAGCGCATCAGTATGTTCTGCCCGTGCCATAATGGGGACATGCTTGTCCTGTTCGCGTACGGTAAAGGTGATGCTGGTATTGCGCATCTCTGTATCAAGCGTGATAATAAGGGCTGCCTGTGAGATGCAAAGATTCTGATATGTCTGTCCATTATCATAATCTCCCATAATCACATTATGACCCTGCTCAATGAGTGAAAGTGTTGTCTGGGGGTCATCACACAGGGAAACAACACTGAATCCGTAGGCAATCAGTTCATTGGCTAGATTGAGTGAAAGAGGAGAAGTACCTACAAGAATAATGTGCCCTTTTGTTCCTGCGGGAAGTCTGCGGGGCACACGTTCTTTTTTTTGTGCTTCAAGCCATGGTGCATAAAAAAACTGGATAAACGTAAAAGGCAGCATGACCATCAGGAAGATGACACCGGAGAGGATGACAACGATCGAAAAAAATTTCCCCAGATCAGATGTGAATGTGATGTCGCCAAAGCCCAGTGTCGACATGACCACAAAGGTCCAGTAAAAACCCGTCAGCCAGGAGAATTCCCGTTGTTCATAAGCCATGATGATATGGAAGAGCACACTGTACACAATAATCATGGACAGCAGCATGGCAATAAACTTGAGCAAATAGCCAATGTTTATCCCCTTTGTGCGTGGGGATGTTATGGCAAGAAGCTGGGTGACGATAAATTTCATAAGGTATAAAAAGGGAATGCGGTCACGAAAACCGTGACCGCATCATTGTGAGTAGTACGTTATTTAGTTCATTTGCTGGATGCCATCAAGCTTCCAGGTGTTGTCGCCGTGTGTCGAGCGAACAAAGTGCCAGATTTCTTTGGTAGGTGTTCCCATGCTTTGATTGCTGCTTTCACGCAACAGCGCATCAAAGAGGACGGTGACACGTTCTTCAGAAGCATTGCGTTCCACGTCAAGTACATCGGCACTGAGTGTGATAATGGTTGTTGTGGAGGGGTGAGGATCCTGGGCAAACTGCTCTTGAATAACATTCATGACCGTTGGGGTGGCAAACTGTGCAATATCTTGCAAGTCACGCTTGTCCCATGCCTGTTGCAGGCGGTTGTAGGCCATTTTTGCGCCAGAAATAAATTCATCGGCGTTGAAGTCCTGTGGCAAACGTGAAGCTCCCATACCTCCATAGCCAGAGGCCTGCTGGTTCCAGCCAGCATTGGTATTGGAGTACGTATTTTGCTGCTGGTATGAAGAGTTACTGCCATACGGAGCAGAAGAGGAGCTATTGCGTCTGCTAAAGCTCTTGAAGAGACGGAATGCAAGATAGCCAAGCAAGCCGATCAACAAGACAAAGCTTGAACTAAACTCAGGAAAAGATCTATGGTCAAAATGTTTATTCATAGGCGCACATCAAATCAGTTCAGACTGCGTATTGATATTCGGAGGATTGGTAGACAAAAACGAGGTAAACGACAGTTATTATTTTAATCCAAAGACAAAGGATTTGGCAAAAGGACCTTCCTTAGAAAAGAAGGACGCTTTTTATAGAACCAAACCACTCCTTTGTAAAGACGAATTGATAGTTGTAGGAAGCAATGAAGGTGATATGCATATGTACAATATCACAGAAAAGAAATGGACGCTAAGACTTAATAAGGTATGGAATCCAGATTCCGAAGTCATCTTGAAGTCTGAAACTTATTAATGATTCATTAAAGACCATCTTACATTTCTATTAAACAAAATCGAGTTTATTGTTAAGGGGTTTTGGGGTTTTGGGGTTTTGGGGTTTTGGGG
>CAMTOM010000102.1 GCA_947074125.1 uncultured Desulfovibrionaceae bacterium | reverse complement strand
ACGCTATTTCAAAAACCATCAGGCCACATGCGATCCCCCAATAAGCAGTAAAGAGCACAGGAAAAAGACCTTTTAGTTTCATAGACTAAACAAAATATTACTTTTAAAATATTTACCCTGATTACCCCCTTCGGCTTTTTTAAAAAAATAATTACATATTATTTTATGTTTTTATATAAAAATTAATAAAAATATGCAATAGCGTAAAAATACGCTTACTTTTTAATAGTCACACTCGTATATGTAATATTTATTCGCAAGATACGAAAAGCCCCTATAAACAAAAAAGTATCAGGAATATTAATTTTTTGAATGTAACCCACAAAAAAACCGCCCGTAACTCCCTCTGGAGCAACAGGCGGTTACAATCTTATTTATTATACACACTATTCAGTCATAAGGCTCGCAAGTTGGGCAGCCATTTCAAGCGCCATATCAATATTATTACTCAGCACGGTATTGATCTCTGTACTGGTCGCCTCCGAAACGCTCTGCAATGCAGACGAATCCACAGCACCCAGAAGCTCTACCCTTTGTGTCACCCCGCTAGCAGTCAGATTAAGTATATTACCGCTCTCCCATGTGGCCGTAATACCATCACCAAGCAATAATGTATCGCCCGCTTTAAGAGTAACAATATCCACAGCCCCAGCCGTAATATCACGCGCAGACCAGTGGAATATTGTGCTTCCATTGCCCGTCAGCACATCACTCCCCTGGCCTCCACGCAACACAATGCTTCCCGTCACCCCAGATGCATCAAGAACATCATTGCCACTCCCACCATCAAACACTTCTGTGTTCGTAATGGAAATGCTGCCCGTACGCGCATTGCCATCGTCAGCAGCAAACGTTGCTGTGAGTGAAGCTGCTGTTCCCTGCAATGTTACCCTGTCGACACCAGAACCAAAACTCAAAATATCCGCATTGCCTTTTGCGATACTTCCCCAACCGCCATCTATCTGAATAACGGCACTGCTCTCACCAAAGTTGTCTATTGTAATGATATTACTGCCCGAAGCAGCCGTATTGCCGCCCCAAAAATCATTAGCATCACCCCATACCGTTCCGCCAAGCATCGTACCAATATGAATGGCATCCGCTCCGGCTGTTACCCCCTGTACGATACCACCAAGCGCATCTCCAGCCACCTCACCGCTCACAAGCGTCGCTATACCTACCAGATCCCCATCTCCTCCCCTGGAATCAATCATACCTCCAGCACTATCTCCCGCAATATAGGAATCCGTCACCGCTCCACGAATAATAATGATATCACCATCACCCCCACGAGAGGCAGAAAGCCCCCTGGCAGCATCACCAGCAATAAATGAAGATGTCACATCTCCTGCAATCTCAATACGATCCCCATTGCCTCCCGTACTGCCAGAAGCCAGACCTATTGCGGCATCACCCGCAATATAGCTTGAAACAACATTACCTGAAATAAGAATACTGTCTCCATGCCCACCTGAACTGGCAACAAGTTCATTTGCACTGTCCCCCGCAATATATGAGGATACAACATCTCCAGATATTGAAATCGTATCATTGTCGCCCCCCACACTAGCCAACATCTTTCAACACTCATCACCACCAATAAACGATGAGACCACACGACCAGAAACCATAGTCGGATCCGCATTCCCTCCAAAAGAGGATGTAATGCTATCACCAGCATCACCACCAAAATAAGAGGATACTACTTCACTCCCGAAAAGAATCTGATCACCATCCCCCCCCCTGCTGGCAGACATGCTTTCAGCGGCATCACCGCCAATCCGAGCGCCATTCACATTGCCACTTATCTGAATACTGTCTGTACCTCCGACAAGAGAATCCATCACGAAGGCATCACCACCAATTTTCGCAGCAGCATTCCAGCTTCCCAGAACCCCGCCTTGAATATCAAGGGCATCATTGCCTGTACCCATATTGATAGCTGTCCCCGCCTGCATATTTCCCAACACATGCAAGGTTTCATCCGCACCGGTAAAAATAAAGGTTCCAGGAGATGTCGCTTCATAAATACTGTTGGGATCGTAAGAGTGATTCTCGTGATTTGTCTCGGCATATGCATTTGTTGTGCCCGTAGAAAGATTACCTTCAATAACCCAGTGAGAACTCAAAACCCCCTCAAGATTGACATGCAACAGTGCCGTCGATATGGAGCCGTCCGCGTCAACAATGCTGTAGATGAATGTGTCCGTCCATATTTCCCCCTGTGGAATCACAATATCAGCATGCAGTGTGTATGAGTAATGCCCATCGGCATTCATAATCAGCGTACCGTATTTTCCCAATATACCTGTTCCTACAGCCTCTGCGTAAGGAATATCATCCGCGCCAACGCCACTCACGACACGCTCCCCTCCATCTCCCCCGAAAAGATCGTTATCCAATACACTCTCTGTACTCTCAAGGCCACTCAGCGCACCCAGCGCATCTGCATAAAACATGTCATCCATAGCTACAGGCGCATCATCACGAATATCAAAAACAACATCCTGGCTGGACGACTCCCCATCAACCCCCTGCACAGTAATACGTATAGCGTCAAAAACATCACCCGCTGTGTGATCCTGTGCCCCACCAAGAATATATGTATAGCTTATAGTACCATCATAAATACTGTTTACAACGAGTGTTCCCTTATCCATTGTGATGCTCACCCCACCATCAGGTAAAAAAGCATTGCCATTCTCATCCACTTCAAAAATGACACCATTGATAACAATAAGCCCAGCACCACCGTATAAGTCAAAAGACATCTCACCAAAGACGAATGCCTCGTTAGCGCCAGACGTATTTTGTGTGCCTCCAGGCAAATAACCTTCATCTACAGTATAAAAAGTATCTCCTGAAAGCGTAGGAGGCAGCACAGATGGAGGCACGACAGGAGGGGGCAGCACAGGTGGCAGTATCTCATCAAAAACATCATCAGAACCGTCTCCTTCATTCTCCCCGCTATCTCCTTCAAAACCACCATTACTGCCACTTTCTCCTTCATTGTCCAAGTCTTCTTCCGTATCTCCAGAACCGGAAAGATCATTTTCCCCTGGTACACTGGGGGAAAGAAAGGAGATATTCTGCCCTGCATTCTCACTCGCAACACCCCCCAATCCGCCCGATGACGATATTTCTCCATCATTTCTTTCAAAAGAAGACGTTGCAAGCCCATCAAGACTACCCAGCCCATCTTCCAGCATGACACTGGGCATCTCATACAAAGAACCACCCGCAAAAATCTCATTTGCATCCTCAATATCTGCCACAGGCGCAACATCATTTCCAAACATGCTGAGAAATACAGCCCCCGCAATCATTTCATCATGTATGATAAAAAAAGGAAGATCCTGCCCATAAACTTCATAGAAATTCTCAAGAACAATACTGCCTTTTTCTGTAAAAGAGCATACCAGATCATCACCCTGACGGCTCATAACAGGAGAGGCAGAAGCAATACGAAATGCAATGGTATCACGAGCAGGATAGATACGAATACTTTTCCCCGCACCAGGAGGAAGTAGAGTCATGATTGACTGAAGCAAAGGAGGAACCTCCCTGTTAAATATACTACTTATACAACAATATAGCTAATACACACATTCACCTTTTAAAATAATGATACTCAATCAACATATGAACACACGCCACAGATAAATAATAAATACTAAATATTTATATTTTATAACAAAATTAACATTCAATCACTCAATGTCAATAAAACATGACTTTCAAAAATATAACTATAATATTTATTAGTATACTTTAATATAATATTATACAGCATAATAATATTATATTTCATTTATATTATATGTAGATTTTAGTATAAAAATTGATTATGTATAGCAGTATATTTAAAATATGACTCACTATATCACTTATATTATCATTTTTTTTAAATTTTCAGGACAACAGGAAACATTCATCATCTTCACAGGAGTAAAACAATGAAGCTCAAAGACATGAATCTTTTCAGGCAGCAGGCTTTTATCAGCGGTCAATGGGTCGATGCGAGCAGCAAACGCACCCTCACCGTGAACAATCCTGCTGATGACACTCGCATCGGGACAGTTCCCGCACTTGATGCCGCACAAATCAAACAGGCGATACAAAGTGCGCACGAAGCCTTCCTGCTCTGGCGCGAATACACACCATTGGAGCGCGGGAATATTCTTCGACGCTGGCAGGCTCTCATTGAGGAAAACAGTGATGACATTGCCGCCATTATGACAACAGAACAGGGAAAACCCCTGACAGAAGCCAAAGGAGAGATTGCTGGCGGCAACAGTTATATTGGATGGTTTGCGGAAGAAGGACGCCGCTTGTATGGTGAAATTATCCCCTCCCCCTGGCCAGGGAAACAGCCATTAACCATGAAACAGCCCATTGGTGTTACTGCGGCTATTACGCCCTGGAATTTCCCCATGTCCATGATCACACGCAAAGCAGCTCCAGCTCTTGCAGCAGGATGCACCATGCTCATCAAGCCCGCTTCAAAAACGCCTTTCAGCGCTCTCGCCCTTGTCGAACTGGCATCACGTGCTGGCGTACCTGCTGGCGTTTTGAGCGTTATTACGGGCGATTCTTCTGTTATCGGCACAGAACTTTGCAACAGCGACATCGTGCGCAAAATCAGTTTTACCGGCTCAACTGCTGTGGGAAAGCGCCTCATCGCCGCCTGCGCAGGAACCGTTAAAAAAGTCTCCATGGAGCTTGGTGGCAATGCGCCATTTATTATCTGTCCCGATGCCGATATTGACCTCGCTGTTGACGGAACACTCAAGAGCAAGTTTCGCAACGCTGGCCAGACATGCATCTGTGCAAATCGTATTATTGTTCATGAAAGCATCCACGATACCTATGTTGCACGGCTGGCCGAGCATGTCAGGGAAATCAAAGTAGGAAATGGAATGGATGCAGGCGTGACTCAGGGGCCACTCATTGACCGCAAAGCGAAAGAGAGCATGGAAGATTTTATTGCTGACGCCTTGAGCAAAGGAGCCTGCCTTGCTGCTGGAGGTAAAGCCTCAGATCTGGGCGGACTCTATTTTGAACCCACCGTACTTACAGGCATTACCACGCAAATGCGGGTATTTCGTGAAGAAATTTTTGGTCCCATCTGCCCTGTCATTACCTATAACGAAGAAAAAGAAGCTGTCGCTTTGGCAAATGACACCGAATACGGCCTCGCTTCCTATGTGTTCACCAAAGACATTGGCAGTTTTTACCGTATTGCGAGCGCATTGGAATATGGGCTTGTCGGCGTCAATGAGGTAGGACTCGCCACAGGAGAAGTACCTTTTGGCGGGGTTAAAGAAAGCGGCCTGGGACGGGAAGGAGGTCGCCAGGGTATTGAGGATTATGTCGAGACAAAATATATCCTCCTTGGCAATCTCCACTAAAAGTGAGAGAAATATTGCGCCACAAGGACTTTTTGCGTTCTCTAAGGTCTTGCGAGAACTATGCGACGCGCATTGCCCCATAGCGCCCGACAGAACAAAGAGATTTTTTTTTAAAAGTATGCATTTTTTACTTGCCAAACAAAAGGGGAACAAGTAAAGAAGCTGTTCGGTGCTGGTGTAGCTCAATTGGTAGAGCAGCTGATTTGTAATCAGCAGGTTGCGGGTTCGAGTCCCATCACCAGCTCCAGCAACAATAGTATTGTTGCTGTGGAGGGGTTCCCGAGTGGCCAAAGGGAACAGACTGTAAATCTGTCGTCGTAAGACTTCGATGGTTCAAATCCATCCCCCTCCACCACCATTTTTCTGCCTCAAGCAGATCAATGGGTTGATGACTGCCTTGGCTGTAGGAGACAGGTTGACTGTCGGGGTACTACGGTTGTGCGGGAATAGCTCAACGGCTAGAGCATCAGCCTTCCAAGCTGAGGGTCGCGGGTTTGAGCCCCGTCTCCCGCTC
>CAMTOM010000101.1 GCA_947074125.1 uncultured Desulfovibrionaceae bacterium | reverse complement strand
CAGAACATACACAGTCTCCTCTTTCTGTTGCAGGGGTTTGATTACCTCGGCAACAAATGCTTTCCTATCTTCTATGTACTGCGAAATCACATCGTCCCCAGCCGGACACGCAGCCATGCAATATACAGATTTGTAGCATGGACCACTAGACAGGCTTTGCCACATGGACACAGTTTCAGCATCAGAGGTTTTAGAACGATACTCTTGAGCGCTTTTGCTGCCTGCAACATTCTCCACCCAATCGCTGAATCCACCAATGAGTTCCCTGTAGGTATGGGTTAAACAATTTACAGGGTTATAAAAACCATCGGGGCTAATAGCACCTGTAGGGCAGACTGTAGCGCAAAGTTTACAGTCAAGACATGGATTATAGTTGAGAGGGGTGTCATATGCATCAACTTCAGCGTCAATGAGAACCGTATTGAGCAAGATAAAGCTTCCAAATACAGGATGAATTATATTGCGGTGCAGCCCCATTTTTCCAAGTCCTGCCTCAGCAGCTACGAGTTTGTGTGAGATTAGGTGTATTCTTCCATTGTTCCACTGATCCACTTCCATGGGAAAGCCAACGGCAGGAGTAACAGCTCGAATACCTTTGCGCTCAAGCATTAACGCCAGCTTTTGGGCAATGTGGTTCAATCCATCCTCAACCTGATGCAGTTCCAGACTTGCTATGGAACGTGCCGGACTTCTCAGATTTTCTCTGTTGATGCGCCCAACAATGCAAATAAGTGACTTTACCCACGGAAACGTAGAAAATATGGTCTGTTTTTCTACGGCAATGGCTAAACGGTCAATTTCGACAATGCCCACATCATCAGCGCCATATTCACGGCCTATTTTTTTTAAATCTGTAGCGCTCAATTTCTGTGGTGTTGAAGATTTAGCGTTTAACGAATTTCTTTCTTGATACTTCTTAATAGATGGATGCTCATTGTTATCAATCATAGAATCCTTCAGTGATTTAATGATGATTTATGTTCCATTGTCATTTCAAGTGCGCCACTTTGAGGGCGTCATAATTTTAGTTTCGTATACATTGCACTTACCAGCAAATAATGCGGTGATGCTCATCGTACTGCATTTGAAAGAAGACGTATACAAGAATCACATAGCCTTGGATTTGCTCTATTATTTATCTTTGTACAATTTGCTCTGCCTATTTACCAAGACGTCTTTGGCAGTATTCGGTCAGCTCGCTCAGGAGAATAGCAAAAAACTTAACAGGTCTTTTTCCAGTATTGGCAGAGAGTTAAATCGTAATAACAATGTGCCCGCCAAGCCTGCACACTCATTTTTGAAGTTTTTTGAAAGGTGGGGGTATGGGGGAGGAAAGCTTTTGTTGCCACCAACGGCGCCGAAGGCGTTTGCGTTGTGCATTAAGCGCAATACGCAAATGGACAGCAGAGCTAGAAAAGTTTCCCTCCCCCATAAATTTACCTACGTGACCAAGGGCGCCGAAGGCGTTGTATTCTCTATACCTGCCTCGTTTATTCGTTATCCTCCTTCTTACTGGGCTTTTTTTGAGAGCGGCGTGGCAGTATCTTGTTGACGCATGTACTTGCGGCGCGGTGCGATGCGTTTTGCTTGTTTTGTTTGGGAGCAGGGACAGGAGGCGCGTCTTCCAGTGATTCATAGTCTGCCAGCGGCGCTTCTGACTCGCTGGGCGCTACGGGATGATATGTACCGTCTTCGGCTCCTTCGGCAATCAGAGGCGTATTGGGGGCGTTGGGTGTGTCCTCCTGACTGGGAGAGGGCATTTGCTCTTGCAGCGTTGCCGCGAATGAGGTGGGGGTGCTTTTAATGTGCAAATCCAGTTGCGGGAAGGCGACCTCGATTCCCTTTTCCTTAAACTTGCGACCGATGGCCAGACGTATTTCAGAATCAATAGGCGCACCGAGATTGTAATCCGCAACCCAGTAGCGCAAATTAAAGTCCAGTGTGCTGTTGCCAAAGTTCTGGAAGAGCACGGAAGGCTTGGGGAAATTCAGTACATTTTCATTTTCAGTGGCGACTTCTTTCAGACTGTCCATGACGAGTGCGGGATCGGAGCCATACGCAACACCAATACCAATCTGACGCCGTACGGAGCGGCTGTTGCGTGTCCAGTTTATGAGCTTGTTGGATACAAACTCTGAATTGGGCACGTAGATCAGTGCGCTGTCGTAGGTTTCGACCATTGTCGCACGGACGCTTATTTTGCGTACCTGACCTACAAGGCCATTAACGTCGATAACATCCCCTTCCTGAAGGGAGCGGCTGAAAATGAGAATGAGACCGGAGAGGAAGTTGTTGACGATGGTCTGCATACCAAAGCCGATACCAACGGAAAGACCACCAGCAACCATTGCCAGATTGCTCAGCTCAAGACCGAGGAAGCGCAGTACAAGGAGTCCGTACAGAGCCCAAAACGCGTATGTGAGTCCTGTCTTGAAAGGAGGAATCAGGCTGGAGTCCATGTGCATGCCGCGTTCTGGCAGTCTGTTCAGGAAAGCCGTGCCCAGTTGTATGGCTGTGCGTGTGAGGTAAAATGCGGAAACAATCAGGAGTAACTGAATGATATTAAAGCTGGTGCCACCAATTTTGACACCGCTGAAGCCGTAATAGCCCAGCAGGGGAATGCCGCCAGGAAGTGTGAGCACCCACAGGCTCATGCCTCCAAGTACCAATACCAGCACAGCCGGTGCGGCGAGGGCAATAATGGTATTGCCGATGGCGGCGTGAATGCCCTCTTTGGGGAGATTGGCGGAAATAAGATTCATGAGGTGAATGCAACCGAGGCTGAGTTGCAGGGCAACGGCAATCGACAAATACAGCATGTATAAAATCATGGAGTAGATGGGCAGACCGATAATGGCGAGAATAAGGCTGGCCCACAGGAAAAAAGGTTGCAGTGTGAGGGCAGAAGCGGCAAGTTCCGGATAGGCTTCGGAGTGCTGCCTGCGATTGTCGATATAGCGCCAGGTAAAGAAGAGCAGGACGAGAACGATCCAGGCGATGGAGAGTACCTGGAGGGGAATGCTGGGGTAGATAAGCAGGTAACCTGCCAGTGTGAGGGGAGCAAGCTGCCAGAATGGAGAGGCAACATTGTAGAGCTGGGGTTTATCCAGACAGCGCAAGTCCCACGCGAGAAAAATCTGTCCGATAATCAACACAAGATTCCCGATGCCGAGCAGGGCGTACCAAATCATTTTTGAGCTGCTCATAGAGGCGCCGATAATGGAAATACCAAGAATCAGCCAGGGCAGGCTTACGTGAAAAAGGTGTCTGATGACGGGGTTGTCTGTTCGTGTTTTCAGACCGCGATAGCAAATAAAAGCGACGAGGCTCAGGAATAAGAAGATGGCAAGAAAGCGGATGAGTGCCATGTTCCAGGCATCCCGACTGGAAGGGAATTCCAAAGGCATACGTAATTTCATGACTTGCCATGAGCTGCGCAAATGCTGTGGCAGCTCTTTCCAGAATGAGGGATCCCAGTAGCTGACTGGCCCCTGGAGATAGTGATTCTCCCAGATAATGGGCAGGGCTGTACTGATCTCCTGATCTGCGCCCTGAAGGCGCTGCAAAAGAGTATTGGCGGGGGTCGTGGCGCTTGCCAGATGAGAGGCGACGCTCTCCAGCTTGTTTTTGGCTGTGTTTGCAGCGTAAATGATGCTTTTTAGCTCGCCTGAAGGATTTTGTTCGTTAGCGAACACCTGGGTGGTCAGCTTCATTTTACGAAGCGTTTCGTTAATGTCGTCTGCTTCCTTGCGTGCGGGTGAGAGCACTTTTTCGACACCCTCTGCGGTATTGTTCAGACGGCGCTGCAAGGCTTCAAGGACACGCGGTACCCGTGCGTATGAACTGGAAAACATAAAAAGACGCTGTGCTTCCTGTTCGTAAGGGCGCATTGCGGCGTTCAGCTTCTGAATGATTTTGGGGGCGATGTGCTCCTTTTCGTCTGCAATGCTGCACAATTTCTCAAGCTCGGCAAGTTGCAGGCTCCAGGCACTTTGCCAGGGATCCTCTCCGTCTGCCTCTTCGCTATTCTGAAGCTCTGTGGCAATCTGTGCTGTTTTTTCCTGCAGACCTTCTTTGGAAATCTCTTTCAAAATGTCTGTTCGGAGAAGAGGCGTGCGGTCTTCTGTTGCGGGCAATAGATTCTCTGCGCTCAGACCTGATGCAAAGGGTTTGGGGGCAGCACTGTATGCGAGGGATACAGTGAAGAACTGGAGAAAGCACACAACAAACAAAGAGAGCGGAAAAAAAGGAAGGGGGGTGCTGTGCTTCATACGAACATCCTTTGCAGAGAGGTTTTCACCTGCGAACAGCCTGCTCGGAAGAGTGCGTGCTATGGGCTGTCACAGAAGCGTTTCTGTGGGGAGGTTTTTTGAAATGAAGAAGCTGAGGCGTGGGCAGGCAAGGGCTCTGTGTGCCTCAAAAAATCCTCCGCCGGAAATGCCATGCAGTTGTGTTTATATGATTTTTCTAGCACAGAGTGCGCGTGTTGTGCATCATCTTAAGGATGAATGTGATCACGGACATGCGGAATGTCTCTCTCATGTTAGGGGTGAATCAGGGGCGCTGGAGACTACGTGGTGATGAAAAAAAGCATTATTTTGCTTTTTCGCTTGGTGTGACTATATTTCCAGAGAGGAATGCGTAAGGCACAGCTCCTGTTGCTTTGGAGCGAAGCAAAAGCAGTGTGCGCTTGTGATGCTCTTGCAGTGCTCTGCCTGCCTGTGTGGCAGGGATAAAAGTTCCTTTTGTGGCCTTATCCGACTCTTGCGCCGCATAGCGCAATCTGGCATACTTTCGTTCCGCGCGTATGGCCTTTTGCAGTGCGTGTTGTTTGTTGCAATCAAAGAGACCATTTGGATATTTTGCTGCGCGATGGTGCCAGTGTTATGCCGTCAATGTCTTTTTGCTGATTTTTGCAGGGGTTCGTATGCGTCCAGATATGCTTCTTTTTGATGTAGGCAATACCTCCATTAAAGTGGGACTCGCCCATGCGGATGCGATAACAGATACCTATACCTTACGGACTGATGCCGGACAGACACCTGATGATTTTGGTCTGAAACTGCTGGCGCTCCTGCACCATGCTGGTATTGCGCCAGAGATCGTGCGTGCCTGTGTGGTTTCTTCTGTTGTGCCCGCGCTGGAACCTTTGCTTGATAGTGCCTGTCGGCGTTTTATGGGGCAGGCTCCCCTGTTTGTTCCGCGTGATATTCCTGTGCCGCTGCACAATAATTACGAGCAACCGCAAGAAGTTGGTTCGGACAGGCTGGTGGCGGCCTATGCTGCCAGAGTGCTTTTTCCTGAGCCAGAATCGCTTTTGTGTGTGGACTTTGGTACTGCGGTAACCTTTGACTGTGTTTCTGGTCACTCCTATTTGGGAGGACTTATTTTCCCTGGACCGCAAACGGCTCTCTCGGCTCTTTCACAACATGCTGCCCGCTTGCCAAGGGTGAATCTTGATGTGCGCTGTGCGCATCCTGCGCCAGGAAAGAATACGGTGACAAGTATCCAGCATGGTCTGTTATTTGGTTTTGCGAGTATGGTAGAGGGATTGTGTGTGCGACTGAAAGAGCAATTGCCGGGCACTGTGGCTGTTGTGGGGACGGGGGGCTTTGCGGCTGATGTTGCCCGTGTGAGTTCCGCCTTTGACCATCTCTTGCCTGCCCTTCTGCTTGATGGTTTACGCTGTCTGTTTGTAGAACACTGTAAAAACTGAACATTATCCTCCAAGGAGCGTAGTTATGAGTACGATTGTTTCTGTTTTTGGACGCGAGATTCTGGATTCTCGCGGCAACCCTACTGTGGAAGTCGAAGTTTCACTGGAATCGGGCAATGTTGGCCGTGCTGCGGTGCCTTCCGGTGCGTCTACGGGCAGTCGTGAAGCTCTGGAGCTGCGCGATGGCGGCAAACGTTACAGAGGAAAAGGCGTTGAAAAAGAATAAAACTCGCCTAAAGATTTTACTCCTGGCAGCCAAGCCTCTGGTAGTGTCCCTGAGTCGACTAATCTTAAGCCAGGTTGTACAAATAGTGTCCCTGCACCTC
>CAMTOM010000100.1 GCA_947074125.1 uncultured Desulfovibrionaceae bacterium | reverse complement strand
TCAAGTAGACTGTTTCACAATACTGCCTGCCACTTTTTACACCACCTTTAGGAATGTACATTTATATCTTTCCCCCATAAGTACGCAATGCACTACATATGTGCGCATATAATAAGTGTATACTCAGCTTTTTCTTATCTGATGCCATACACTGCCTATTACGTCCACCCGCAAAACAAGCTGCTACGCCATAAATCCATATATTTCAGCTATAAAAAAATACAAAAAATCCGACATGATGTCGAACCTGAAACAAATACATCTTGCGACTATTTCTCGTTTCACGTGAAACGAGCGCCCCACATTTCACCTTCTCCCCTCACCTGTCCCGCAAAGTCTCCTTTACGCAAAGGCCATACTCCGCTATACCCTCACACAGATAATCCCGCACTGAACATTGAGAATACGACAGACATCTCTGCTGCATAAACCACAAATGCCGCAAAAACAGAACTTATGAGCGCACACGACCAGCTTTGAGGAGAAACACCCTACATGCCACTCATTTCACTACAAGATATTTCACTCAACTACAGCGGCAATCCACTCCTCACACAATGCAATCTCACTGTTGAGCCAGGAGACAGACTCTGTCTTGTGGGGCGCAATGGTGCTGGCAAGTCATCACTGCTCTCCATCATGTCAGGAAAACGCCAGCCCGATAGCGGCACGCTTGTTTTTGCGCAAGGCACAACACTGGGCATTATGCCACAGGAAGTACCCCAAAGCTGGACAGGCAATGTTTTTGAAGTCATCGCCCAGAGTTTGGACAAAACAGGGAAAGCCCTGATACAGGCATATCACCTCAACAAGACAGGCGCGCTACACAAGGATGAGGATATTGCGGCAACATTACTCAATACGGATGAACACATCTGGGAAGTACATGCCAATATTGAAAGTGTCATCAATCACTTGGGTCTGGACGCCCATACCGACTTCAGCACGCTTTCCGGCGGTAAAAAACGTCGTGTTGCGCTCGCTCGCGCCCTGCTCTCCTCCAGTGATCTTTTGCTGGATGAGCCGACAAACCACCTCGACATCCGCACGATTCGCTGGCTTGAGGAATATCTCCTCAGGCGGGCACGTACACTTGTTTTTATCAGCCACGATAGATCTTTTGTCCGACGCCTCGCCACACGAATTGCCGAAGTGGATAGAGGCGAAGTATATGCGTATCAGTGCGGCTACGACGCTTTTCTTACCCGACGCGATGCCCGTCTTGAGGAAGAGGAGAAGCATTTTGCCGCACAGGATAAAAAACTTGCTCAGGAAGAAGCCTGGATACGGCAAGGCATCAAAGCCCGCCGTACACGGAATATGGGACGGGTGCGCGCACTCCAGGATTTACGACGTGCGCATGCTGCCCGAAGGGAAAAAGAGGGAACAGTTCGCCTTAATACTCAGGATGCGACAATTTCTGGCAAGCTTGTCTTTGAGGCGCAACACACCTCTTTCACCTGGCCTGATGGACATGAGGTTGTTCGTGATTTTTCAACTATTATTCAGCGAGGCGACCGAGTAGGACTTATCGGCGACAATGGTACGGGTAAAACAACCCTCCTTCGTCTTTTACTGGGAGAACTCACCCCCACATCAGGCATTATCCGTAAAGGTACCAATCTTGAGATTGCCTATTTTGACCAGCTCCGCAATACACTTGACCCCAATATGATTGTTATGGATGCCGTTGCCGATGGCAATGATGTCGTTACCATAAATGGTCAGAGCCGCCATGTTGCCGGATACTTGCGCGACTTTCTTTTCGACAGCGACAAGCTCCGTACCCCCGTACACCGTCTTTCCGGCGGTGAACGCAATCGCCTTCTTCTGGCTCGCCTGTTCACACATCCCTCCAACCTGCTTGTGCTTGACGAACCTACCAACGATCTGGATGCCGTGACTCTGGAGCTTCTCGAAGAGCTGCTGGGTGAATATCGGGGAACCATGCTTATGGTAAGTCATGACCGTGACTTTCTGGATAATGTGGTGACATCGACACTGGTACTGGAAGGCAATGGGCAGATATGCGAATACGCCGGAGGCTATACCGACTGGCTTAAACAGCGCCCTGAAGCTGCCGACCAAACGCTCATTTCTGGAAAAAAATCGCGGGAAAAGACATCCCCAAACGCGCAAAAAGTGAACGCATCGTCATTACCAGGCAAACGCAAACTCACCTTCCGCGAACAGGAAAAACAAAAACACCTCCAGCAACGCCTTGCCCAACTGCCTCTTCTTCTCAAGACGCTTGAAGACGAACAAAAAAATCTGGAAGAGCTACTCGCGAATCCAGATCTCTTCAAGAACAATCCTGAGCGTTTTACCCAAGCCTCCGAACGCCTACCCCTTCTGGAAGAAGAACAGCTCGCCCTGCTCGAAGAATGGGAAGACATTGAGAAAGGTTTACAGGATTTGGAAGCACCTGCATAAGCCCCTCATGCAACATGAGCATGCCACGAAATGCGGATACAATATTCGCATTGCCTCTCTCTATAATGGCGCTGTGGTTCATTTTTGAATCAACTATGAACCGGCAGTACAATTTTGTTCTATCAAAAAAACGAGTGCAGTCATAACACATTAGAATAATACATTTATTTATAGAAAACTATCTGGCACTCCTTTTGCTCTAACAAAATCAAAGGAGAAAATCATGAACGCTTTGATACAATCCTCTCTCTTCGCATTCGCGTTAAGCCTTCTGTTCACATTTCCAGCGGATGCGGCCAACCTGCCCAAAGTAACCATTCTTGCCACAGGCGGTACCATCGCTGGAACGGCAGCTTCCAACACTCAGCTTACTGACTATAAAGCCGGCGAACTCACTGCCCAGCAACTCATTGATGCCGTGCCCTCCATCAGCTCCATTGCAGAAGTGAAGGCTGAACAAATCGCAAATGTTGCCAGCGGCAGTTTGAGGTTTAGTGACTGGCTAAAACTGGCAAAACGCGCCAATGAAATACTCGCAACCAGTGAATGTGACGGCATTGTTGTCACACATGGTACAGACACGCTGGAAGAGACAGCCTATTTTCTCAATCTTGTCGTCAAGAGCGATAAACCCATCGTGCTGGTAGGCGCCATGCGCCCTGCCACTGCCATCAGTGCAGACGGCCCTTTGAACTTGTTGAATGCTGTGGGTGTTGCCGGTTCGCCAGAAGCACGCGGTAAAGGAGCTCTTGTGGTAATGAATGGGCAGATCAACGCAGCACGCGAAGTCACCAAGACCAATACGCTCGCTGTCGAAACCTTCAAGACTCCAGATTTTGGTTTTCTTGGCTATGTCATGGATTACAAACCGGTATTCTATCGTACAACAACACGCAAGCACACCAAGGGAACGGAATTCGATATTTCCAAGCTCACATCTCTCCCCCGCGTAGATATTGTCTATCAATCTCTTGATGCCGATGAGGCCATGCACAAAGCCGCCGTGTCCTCTGGTGCTGAGGGTATTATCCAGGCTGGTACAGGTTGCGGCAGCCTTTCTGATCTTTCTTTGGGAATTTTAACGGATGCCGTGAAAAAAGGACTTGTTATCATGCGTTCCTCCCGCGTTGGCTCAGGTGAAGTCACCCCCAAAGGCAAGTATGACGATGTAGGCATTATGCACACGGATAACCTGAACCCTCAAAAAGCACGCATTCTACTGACATTGGCTTTGACACTCACAAAAGACCCAAAAGAAATTCAACGTATTTTTGCTACTTACTAAAAGTCACTGCAAGCCCTTGCTGCCTCCACAGCAAAAGAGCCCTTGGGAAAAATTCCTTGGGGCTCTTTATCTTTTACTGAGGACGCAAATAATTCAATTCTCTTCAAGCACGTGCTCCAAAAGACTGACCGCCATGCGAATACGCGCGGCAGTAGGGTAATTTTTATTCGCCAGTATCACAATACCAGCTTTTTTTGAAGGTACTAGCGCTACATACGTACCAAAGCCATTTGTCGAACCTGTTTTATGCAAAAAAACATCTGCCGGCAGCGACATCGGCGCGGCAGTCTTTTGCGCCGCAAAAGGCAATCGCTCTGCCTGTCCTATCACCGTATCTATGGAGAAAGGATAGGCATACATCTCCCAGCCAAGTCCCTGGGTCATGGGCGCAACAGAGTAAATCCCCGTCTGGCTTGTACGTATGGCTTGCTGCATCTCATGATTGAGAGAAGAAGCATCCAGATTTGCCTCAAGAAAGCGTAGCATGTCAGGCAGTACTGTTTTCACGCCATAGGCTTCTGCCGTCAGCATTCCTTGCGTACTCCTCGCAGGTTTGCCCTGCTTGGAATAACCTTGCGCGTACCTGCCCAGTGCCGCCTGCGGTACATTTATGCAGGTGTGTTCGAGCTGTAACAATCGAAAGAGCGTATTTTCCATCACACTCTCAAATGATTCTCCCAGTGCCTGCGCAATAAGGTATCCGAAAAGCCCCACACTGGGATTGGAATACTGCCGATGCGTTTCTGGCAAAAATGCGGGGCGCCATTCACGCAAATAGCGCAGCATTGTTTCTCGCGTGGTCACAGTGGCAGGAAAGTGTAGGGGGAGCCCGCCTGCTATATATGTTCCCAATGCCATCAGCGAAACCCTGCCCAAAGGCGTTCCCACAAGCTCGCTACAATAACGGTCTACAGTGTCTGCAAGAGAAAGCTTGCCTTGTGCTTGCGCATAGCCTCCTAAAATACCTGTAAAAACTTTGCTGACAGAACCTATTTCAAAAAGAGTTTGTGCATCTATCGCCTGCGCGGTTTTTCGAGAAGCGACACCATAATAGTACATTTCGCGCTTCCCATGCGCGACAATCCCTACAGCCATTCCTGGAATGGCATTTTCCCGCATGACTTGTTGCGCACTACGAGCAACAAAACGCGCACGTTTTGCGGCATCGTCACCAGCCTCATCTTCGTGCGCCACATCAGACAGCTTCTCTTCTCTCTGAGCTGCCAGCAGACTCTTTGTCTCCAAAGAACATTCTACATTTGCTATCGCGAAAAAATCTATATGTATCCAGCAACACACGCACAGTAGCATTCCTAAAAGTTTGCACATCGCACACGCCCCTCACGCCATAAGTCCATAGACGGCACAAGCATCATAGAAACTACACGCCATCGCATACTATCCATACTGCGAACAACACGACTCCAGCAGCGTAACACGCTTGTCCCGCATTATGAGCAGCGTTGTTCCTCTTCAAAAAAACGCGCAATCACAGCATTGGAGACCAGCATACCCTCCAGAGTCAGCCAAACTCGCGCAGCATTTGTTTGCATCAGACCCACCACACAGAGGGAATCCACAAAGCGAGCGTGCTTTTCTCGAAAATCTTCACCAAAGCGTCTGGCATACTCTGCGTAAGAAATACCTTCAGACGTGCGCAATGCAAGCATCATATACTCTTCCTTTTTTTGCAGGGCAGTACGTATTTCCAGCTCTTCCACCTCGCGCCCATCATGCACAAGAGAAGTCCATTGCGCCATATCTGTTGGATTCATCCACCGCCTCTCAGATATAGTTGATACGGCAGCAGGCCCCACACCAAGGTAGTCCTCACCCTTCCAGTAGCCAATGTTATGCTGGCGCGCAAAAGAAGAACGCGCAAAATTGGAAATCTCATACTGTTCATAGCCCGCACAAGCCAATAACGCAGCTCCCTCCAAAAACATACGACGCTGTATCTCCCCAGAAGGAAGTACATATTTCCCCTGCGCCACGGCATCAAAGAGAGGTGTTTCTTCTTCCACAGTCAGCGCATACGCCGAAATATGTTCTGGATGCCAGTCTGTAATGGTACGCAATGTGCCAAGCCAGTCGGAAATAGTTTCCTCTGCATCTCGATGCTGCTCCGGACAGGGTAAAGCCCACATGAGATCCACATTCACATTGCGCGCACCAGCATCACGCAACACCGTCAGCGCCTGCCATACATCTGCGACAGAATGTATACGCCCCAAAAGTCGTAACTGCTCTGCATCCACACTTTGCACGCCAAGAGAAAAACGACGTATACCCGCATGCAGATAGTCTTCCGCCTGTGCGCGTATCTGTATTGATTCTGGATTCGCCTCCAGAGTTATTTCCGCATCAGGCGCGACATCAAAACA